>NZ_FMAY01000030.1 GCF_900094925.1 Kosakonia oryzendophytica
TAATCTGTATCAGGCTGATTATTGTCTCTCTTCCGCCAAAACATCTTCGGCGTTGTAAGGTTAAGCCTCACGGTTCATTAGTACCGGTTAGCTCAACGCATCGCTGCGCTTACACACCCGGCCTATCAACGTCGTCGTCTTCAACGTTCCTTCAGGAGACTTAAAGTCTCAGGGAGAACTCATCTCGGGGCAAGTTTCGTGCTTAGATGCTTTCAGCACTTATCTCTTCCGCATTTAGCTACCGGGCAGTGCCATTGGCATGACAACCCGAACACCAGTGATGCGTCCACTCCGGTCCTCTCGTACTAGGAGCAGCCCCCCTCAATTCTCCAGCGCCCACGGCAGATAGGGACCGAACTGTCTCACGACGTTCTAAACCCAGCTCGCGTACCACTTTAAATGGCGAACAGCCATACCCTTGGGACCTACTTCAGCCCCAGGATGTGATGAGCCGACATCGAGGTGCCAAACACCGCCGTCGATATGAACTCTTGGGCGGTATCAGCCTGTTATCCCCGGAGTACCTTTTATCCGTTGAGCGATGGCCCTTCCATTCAGAACCACCGGATCACTATGACCTGCTTTCGCACCTGCTCGCGCCGTCACGCTCGCAGTCAAGCCAGCTTATGCCATTGCACTAACCTCCTGATGTCCGACCAGGATTAGCTGACCTTCGTGCTCCTCCGTTACGCTTTAGGAGGAGACCGCCCCAGTCAAACTACCCACCAGACACTGTCCGCAACCCGGTTCACGGGTCCACGTTAGAACATCAAACATTAAAGGGTGGTATTTCAAGGTTGGCTCCACGCAGACTGGCGTCCACGCTTCAAAGCCTCCCACCTATCCTACACATCAAGGCTCAATGTTCAGTGTCAAGCTATAGTAAAGGTTCACGGGGTCTTTCCGTCTTGCCGCGGGTACACTGCATCTTCACAGCGAGTTCAATTTCACTGAGTCTCGGGTGGAGACAGCCTGGCCATCATTACGCCATTCGTGCAGGTCGGAACTTACCCGACAAGGAATTTCGCTACCTTAGGACCGTTATAGTTACGGCCGCCGTTTACCGGGGCTTCGATCAAGAGCTTCTCCTTACGGATAACCCCATCAATTAACCTTCCGGCACCGGGCAGGCGTCACACCGTATACGTCCACTTTCGTGTTTGCACAGTGCTGTGTTTTTAATAAACAGTTGCAGCCAGCTGGTATCTTCGACTGATTTCAGCTCCACGGGTAAACCGCTTCACCTACATATCAGCGTGCCTTCTCCCGAAGTTACGGCACCATTTTGCCTAGTTCCTTCACCCGAGTTCTCTCAAGCGCCTTGGTATTCTCTACCTGACCACCTGTGTCGGTTTGGGGTACGATTTCGTGTTACCTG
>NZ_FMAY01000012.1 GCF_900094925.1 Kosakonia oryzendophytica
ATCAGGGCCCGGAATTTACCTGCCGCGCGCTCGATCAATGGGCCTTTGAGCATAGTGTGGAACTACGGCTTATCCAGCCAGGTAAGCCAACGCAGAACGGATTTATTGAGAGTTTTAACGGACGCTTTCGCGATGAGTGTCTGAATGAACACTGGTTCAGCGATATTCTTCATGCCCGGAAAACGATTAATGACTGGCGGCAGGATTATAACGAGTGCCGTCCCCATTCATCGCTGGATTACCAGACACCAGCTGAATTCGCAACGGACTGGCGAAACAGGAAATATGAAGAAAAACCAACCGACATTACTAACTGAAGGTTGTATCTAATCCCGGGGGCAGATCAATGCTGTTTATATTGTCCATCTTTAGCGTTAGTGTTGCGGCGGGCGGCTATGCGGATAAGCCAACAGCACAGGCTTCTGAATTGTCGAAGAAATATGTCATGGCTGATGAAAGCGCTAAGCCATCGGTGCTTCAGGATTTTGACCATTTGGCTCGGGATAACCCGGACAATGTGAATGTCATCCGCAGCTATACCAGCATACTTTCATCTCGAGGAGAGTATGAAAAAGCGATTTCCTTGCTGGAGCCGGTCAATAAAGCGAGAAACAACCCCTCTCTGCTATTACAAGAATGCATGCTTAAGGACAGGATTAATGATGGCGATGCCGCTTGTTATAAACATGTCATCAGCCTGTCTGAACGTTCAGGTAGTGAAAATATGGACTATTTGATGGCGCTCTTTTTTACTGATGACGGCAGATTTGAGGCAGAGATGAAAAAATTAGCAGCAAGCAATCCGTCATTGAGTCGCGATTTTGTCATCTTCGATCAGGATAAGCGGCAATTGCTACTGTCTCTGTATCCGTAAAGCCAATGCTTACCCGACCTGAAAATACGGCAGGCCGGGTAAGTCCCGAGCTTAGTCGAGATCTGCGCCGTTGCTGGCGATCACTTTTTTATACCACCAGAAGGATTTTTTGCGGCTGCGCGCCAACGAACCGTGACCGGCATCGTCGCGATCGACATAAACAAAACCATAGCGTTTGCTCATTTCGCCAGTAGAGGCAGACACCAAATCAATGCAGCCCCAGGTGGTGTAACCCATCACCGGGATGCCGTCTTCAATGGCGTCGCCTATTGCACGGATGTGTTCACGCAGATAACTGATGCGGTAATCATCTTCAATCTCTCCGCGGTCATTGAACTCATCTTTCGCGCCAAGCCCGTTTTCCACCAGGAACAGCGGTTTCTGGTAGCGGTCATACATCATGTTCATGGTGATGCGCAGCCCCAGCGGATCGATGCCCCAGCCCCATTCGCTCACTTCAATATGCGGATTGCGCAGTGACTTGACGATGTTCGCCGCGCTGGTGTTATTGGCGTTCATGTCCGCCGATGCGCAGCGCGAGGCGTAGTAGCTGAAAGAGACGAAATCGACGGTGTTTTTCAGGATCTCGTCATCACCTTGCTCTTTATGAATGGTGACGCCTTTTTCGCGGAACACGCGCGCCGCATAAACCGGGTAAGCGCCACGGGCCTGCACGTCGATAAAGAACAGATTTTCGCGGTCTTTTTCCAGCGCCATCCACACGTCGGCCGGTTTGCAGGAGTAGGGGTAGAAGTTACCTCCCGCCAGCATGCAACCCACCTGGTTTTGCGGGTTCACTTCATGGGCAATTTTCGTCGCCAGCGCGCTGGCAATCAGCTCATGGTGTGCGGCCTGGTATTTTACCTGGTCCTGATTTTCACCCTCTTCAAACACCAGCCCCGCACCAGAGAAGGGGCTGTGCAGCATGATGTTGATCTCGTTGAAGGTCAGCCAGTATTTCACCAGTCCATCAAACGCCTCGAAACAGGTGCGGGCATAACGGGTGAAGAACTCTACCATTTTACGGTTACGCCAGGAGCCATACTCCACCACCAGATGCATCGGTACATCAAAATGGCAGAGAGTGACCAGCGGTTCGATGTTGTACTTTTTGCACTCCTCAAACACTGCACGGTAGAAGGCAATGCCCTCCGGATTCGGTGTCAATTCATCACCGTCCGGGTAGAGACGGCTCCAGGCAATCGAGGTGCGAAACACCGTAAAGCCCATTTCCGCCATCAGTGCGATATCTTCTTTGTAGCGATGATAGAAATCGATCGCCTCGTGGCTCGGGTAATATTCGTCATCACGCAGTGCAAAGCGTTTTTCCTGACCGAGTTTTACCGGCAGGCGGTTAGCGCCGTGCGGGATCATATCGACGGTGGTTAACCCCTTACCGCCTTCCCGGAAGCCCCCTTCCGACTGGTTGGCGGCAAGCGCGCCGCCCCATAAGAATCCTTGCGGAAATACTGACATGCCTTACCTCGTTTCGTTAATCAGGCGCGTGCTTCTTTAACAGTAACCGGCTGCGCCGTCTGCGGTGTAGTTGTGGTTTCCACCGGAATATCTTCAAACCCGAGCAGTAGCGTCAGCACGAACGACAGCACCACCGCCAGCGCCATCACGCCAAACACCCAGACGATAGATATCGGGTTAGCCGGGTCGAAGAACTGTACGCTGGTAAACAACCCGGGTGCCGCCATGGAATGGCTGGCCAGCCCGGCAATACCTGCGACTGCACCGCAAATAAAGCCACTGATTAAGCTGGCGATCAGCGGGCGTTTCAGGCGCACCGCCACACCATACAGTGCCGGTTCAGAGATACCCGCCAGAATAGCGGAGGCGGCTGCCGCCATTGCGGTCTGGCGCAGTTCCGGGTTTTTCGTTTTCCATGCCACCGCTAAAGATGAACCACCCAGAGACAGGTTAGCGCCGATTTCAGACGGCATTACCATGCCTTCTTTGCCGGTTTCGGCGATGGTTTGAATAATGGTCGGCGTAAACACGCGGTGCATGCCTGTCATCACCAGCAGTGGCCACAGTGCGCCCATAATGGCGACGGAGAGCCAGCCGAGATAGCCGTGAATGGTATAGACCAGCGCGGAAATCGCGCTACCGATCCAGATGCCAAGCGGGCCAATTAACACAATGGCCAGTGGAGCGGCAATCAGCACAATCAGCATCGGTTTTAAGAAGTTTTTCGTCACCGCAGGCGTAATACGATCGACCCAGCGTTCGATATACGACAGACACCAGGTCATCACCAGCGCCGGGATCACCGTGTAGGTGTATTTCACGGCCGTCACCGGAATCAGCGCGAATTCAACATGCTCGCCCTGTGCGGCTTTTGCCATCAGGTCGATAAAGCTTGGATGCACCAGTACACCGGCAATCGCGATCGCCAGCGACATATTGGTTTTGAATTTGATGGCGGCGGACGCGGCGACCATCAGCGGCAGGAAGAAGAACGCGCCATCACCGATGACTGTCAAAATCGTCAGGGTGGAGGAGCCTTTCGGCAGTGCGCCGGACATTTCCAGCACCATCGCCAGCAGTTTCACCATCGAACCACCGATGATTGCCGGGATCAGTGGCGACATGGTGCCGATCAGCGCATCAAGAATGCCTGCGCCAATACGTTTAAGCGTCAGCTTCTGGGGAGAGTGCGTCTCTACCGGCTGCATATCCTGTGGCAACAAAGCCGTCACTTCCCGGAAAGCCTGAGACACGGTGTTGCCAATAATCACCTGACACTGGTTATCGTTGCGTACCACGCCCATCACGCCGCTGGTGTTTTTCAGCGTTTCACCGTCGATATGCGATGCGTCTTTGACCACAAAGCGCAGGCGCGTCATGCAGTGGGTTACGGCGGCGATATTCTCGACACCGCCCAGCGCGTTCACCACAGAGTGGGCCAGCGCCGCATAGTTCTTTGCCATCGGATTTTTATCCTGTTTTATCAATGAGGTACATTTTCACAGTGCGCTCTGGCGGCCATGAAACGCGAAATAGGTAACCGGTTCCACAAAATCATGATGAGTTTATTTGAGTCAGACAAGATCTAAATTTAACCACTTTCAAAAATCGTGATTACGATCACTATGAGGCGTTTCGCAGAAGTACCGTCTGCGGGTGTTAAGTGTTCCCATCATCCCGATGGCTGAAGTACACTTCGGCTCACGAGGTTTGTTGGGGAAAAAGATGGCGACAATGCTGGAAGTGGCAAAGCGGGCGGGTGTATCAAAAGCCACTGTGTCCCGTGTGCTGACAGGCAAGGGTTATGTGGGCGAAGAGACGAAGGCGCGCGTATTTCAGGCCATTGCGGAAAGCGGATATCGCCCGAATTTACTGGCCCGCAGCCTGGCAAGCAATAAAACCCAGACGCTGGGGTTGGTGGTCACCAACACCCTCTATCACGGCGTTTATTTTAGCGAACTGTTGTCTCATGCGGCGCGCATGACCGAAGACAAAGGGCGTCAGTTACTGCTGGCGGACGGTAAACACAGTGCGGAAGAAGAGCGGCAGGCGATTCAGTATTTACTCGACTTACGCTGCGACGCGATCATTATTTATCCGCGTTTTCTCAGTGTCGATGAGCTGGATGAGATAATTCAAAACCATTCGCAGCCTATTATGGTGCTTAATCGACGTTTGCGTAAAAACAGCAGTCACTGTGTTTATTCCGATCAAAAAGCGTCAAGCCAGAGCGCGGTATTACAATTAATCGCACAAGGACACCGGGAGATTGCGTTTATTACCGGCTCACTGGATTCTCCTACCGGTATTGAACGGTTATCCGGTTATAAAGATGCGCTGACTCAGCAGCATATTCCTGTACGTAATGAATTGATTGTGGAAGGGAAATGGACGCCGCTCAGCGGAGCAATGGGCGTACGAGAATTATTATCCCGCGGGGTAAGTTTTAGTGCGCTGGTGGCGAGCAATGATGATATGGCGATTGGCGCGATTAAACAGTTGCACGACAGCAAAATAGCTGTGCCGCAGCAGGTTTCGATTATTGGTTTTGATGATATCGCGATGGCGCCTTTTACCGTGCCGGCATTATCCAGCGTTAAAATTCCGGTGACCGAAATGGTGAAAGAGACCATTGATCGCCTGATCTTTATGCTTGATGGCGGCGATTTTAACTATCAACAAACGTTTCCTGGCGAATTAATGTTACGCGACTCACTGAGTGCCGGTCCCTACGCCTGATCTCGTCATCTGTCATCGTCACTTCTGTCGATGACAGATTCCTGCCGCTTCTCACTTCTTAAAAACCCATATATTACAGCACTTTAAATATTGGCACGGTTTATGAATACTTCGGCGGAATAAGGCATATTGCTGGAGGAAACAATGAACCGATTTATCATGGCAGACGCTGCGAAATGCATTGGCTGCCGCACCTGTGAAGTGGCCTGCGTGGTTTCTCATCAGGAAAACCGGGACTGTGCGGCGCTCACCCCTGAGACATTTTTACCGCGCATTCACGTCATTAAAGGCGTCAACGTGTCGACGGCGGCTATCTGTCGTCAGTGCGAAGATGCCCCCTGTGCCAATGTCTGTCCGAATGGCGCAATCAGCCGCGATGAAGGTTTTGTGCATGTCATGCAGGAACGCTGCATTGGTTGCAAAACATGCGTGGTGGCGTGCCCGTATGGCGCAATGGAAGTGGTCGTGCGTCCAATTGTGCGCAACAGCGGCGCAGGTCTTAACGTGCATGCGGAAAAGGCCGAAGCCAACAAATGCGATTTGTGTCACCACAGTGAAACCGGTCCGGCCTGTATTCAGGCGTGCCCGACCAAGGCGCTGGTGTGTGTCGACCGCAACTTACTGGAACAGATGAGCGCGGAAAAACGCCGTCGCGCAGCGCTGGATGGCGCTGTGTCGCTGATGTTTTAACGCCTCTCACTTTCACTTTTAACAGGTCTGTTACTGATGAAAAAAATCACAAGTGTATGCCCATACTGCGGCGCGGGCTGCAAACTGAAACTGGTGGTGGACGGCGGGAAAATTATCCGTGCGGAAGCGGCCGACGGCAAAACCAACCAAAATGAACTCTGCCTGAAAGGGTATTACGGCTGGGACTTCCTCAACGATACCAAACTGCTGACTCCACGCCTGACGCAGCCGATGATTCGCTATGAACGCGGTGGCAAGTTTACCCCTGTTTCCTGGGAAGAAGCGATTCGCTACACCGCGCGCCGTCTGAGTGAAATCAAAGCGAAATATGGCCCGCGTTCGATTATGACCACCGGGTCGTCTCGCGGCACCGGGAATGAAACCAACTACGTGATGCAGAAATTTGCCCGTGGCGTCATCAACACTAATAACGTTGACTGCTGCGCGCGCGTTTGCCACGGTCCTTCCGTCGCCGGGTTGCAGGAAACCCTCGGTAACGGCGCAATGAGTAACTCCATCGGTGATATTGAAAACTCCCGCTGCCTGCTGGTGTTTGGTTATAACTGCGCTGACTCACACCCGATTGTGGCGCGCCGGGTGATCAAAGCCCGCCAGAAAGGGGCAAAAATCATCGTCTGCGATCCGCGTCGTATTGAAACCGCGCGTATTGCCGATCAGCACCTGCAACTGAAAAACGGCTGCAATATGGCGCTGGTCAATGCGTTTGGCTATGTGCTGCTGGAAGAAGAACTCTACGACAAAGATTATGTCGCCAGCTTTACCACCGGGCTGGATGAATACCGTGAAACGGTAAAAGACTACGCGCCGGAAGCGGTGGAACACCTGACAGGCGTACCAGCGAAACAGGTTCGCCAGGCAATGCGTACCTATGCCGCCGCACCATCTGCCACCATCATGTGGGGCATGGGGGTAACCCAGTTCGGCCAGGCGGTGGATGTGGTGAAAGGCCTTTCCAGCCTGGCACTCCTCACTGGCAACCTGGGGCGTGAACATGTAGGCGTGGGGCCGGTGCGTGGGCAGAATAACGTGCAGGGCGCGTGCGACATGGGCGTGATCCCGAATCAGTTCCCGGGTTACCAGAACGTGGTGGATGCCGATGTGCGGGCGAAATTCGCCAAAGCCTGGGGCATCGATGTGGCCGCCATGGACGATAAAGTCGGGGTGCGCATTACTGAGGTGCCGCATCTGGCGCTGGAAGGGAAGGTGAAAGCCTATTACATCATGGGTGAAGATCCGCTACAGACCGAAGCCGATCTTGGGCTGGTGCGTAAAGGGTTTGAAGCACTTGAGTTTGTGGTGGTGCAGGACATTTTTATGACCAAAACTGCCGAACAGGCGGATGTGCTGCTGCCCGCCACCTCCTGGGGTGAGCATGGTGGCGTCTTTACCTGTGCCGACCGTGGTTTCCAGCGTTTTGAAAAAGCCATTGAGCCGAAGTACAACGTCAAACGCGACTGGGAAATCATCAGCCTGATTGCCACGGAAATGGGCTACCCGATGCACTACGACAATAATCAGCAGATCTGGGATGAGCTGCGTGAACTCTGCCCACTGTTCTACGGTGTTACTTACGAAAAAATGGGTGACATGGGGCACGTACAATGGCCTTGTCCGACGCTTGATCATCCGGGTACGCCGTACCTGTATCAGAACAACAAGTTCGATACGCCTGACGGCAAAGGTCATCTGTTTGCGGCGCCATGGCGCGCACCGGCGGAACGTCCGGATGCCGACTTCCCACTGGTGTTGTGCACCGTGCGCGAAGTGGGTCACTACTCTTGCCGTTCAATGACCGGTAACTGCGCGGCGTTACAAACGCTCGCGGATGAGCCTGGCTTTGTGCAGATTAACCCTGCAGATGCGGAGGCGCTGGGTATCAAAGACAAGCAACTGGTGTGGGTGGAGTCCCGCCGTGGCAAAGTCATAACCCGCGCGGATGTGAATGAGCGTATCAACCATGGCAGTGTCTATATGACCTACCAGTGGTGGATTGGGGCCTGTAACGAACTGACGCAGGATAATTTGGATCCGATTTCGAAAACGCCGGAAACCAAATATTGCGCAGTACGGGTGAGTGCGATCAACGATCAGCGCTGGGCAGAGGAGTACACTCAGAGCACTTACCAACAGATGAAGACTCGCCTGCTGAATGCGGCGATGCAATGATGACATGACCAACAGCAACGGTGTCTGCTTACGCGTTTACGGAAAAGTTCAGGGGGTGGGTTTTCGCCCCTTTGTCTGGCAACTGGCGCAGCAGCTCGGGCTGAAAGGCGATGTCTGTAATGATGCGCAGGGTGTGGAGGTTCGTCTGCTTGGTGATGCGGACCAATTTCTCACCCTGTTGCAGCAACAATGCCCGCCGCTGGCACGTATTGATCGTGTGATTAGCACGGCATATCTCTGGCAACCCCTGCCGAATGATTTCACCATCCGCCACAGTGCCGGGGGGGCCATGAACACGCAGATTGTGCCGGATGCGGCAACCTGCCCTGCCTGTCTGGCGGAAATGAACGATCCCGCTGAGCGGCGCTACCGTTATCCGTTTATCAACTGTACCCACTGTGGGCCACGTTTCACCATTATTCACGCCATGCCTTACGACCGTCCCTTTACGGTGATGTCGGCGTTTCCCCTGTGCCCGGCCTGTGAGTCGGAGTACCGCAACCCGTTGGACAGGCGCTTTCACGCCCAGCCGGTCGCCTGCCCGGATTGCGGCCCGCAGCTTGAGTGGTGCAGCGGCGCGCAGCAGGCTGAAGGCGAGGCGGCGTTGCAGGCGGCAGTGGCCCTCCTGCACAGCGGCGGTATTGTGGCGGTGAAAGGCGTGGGCGGGTTTCATCTGGCTTGTGATGCCACTAACCTGGCGGCGGTGCAGTTACTGCGTGCGCGCAAGCACCGTCCGGCAAAACCGCTGGCGGTCATGTTGCCGGGCACACGTGGTTTAACGGCGCAAGCCGTGACGTTACTCTCCACACCCGCTGCGCCGATTGTGCTGGTGGATAAAGCTGGCGTCAGCGGGTTATGCGAGGCGATTGCGCCCGGCCTTGATGAAGTTGGGGTGATGTTACCCGCCAACCCACTGCAACATTTGCTGGCGCAGGCGTTACAGCGCCCGCTGGTGATGACTTCCGGTAATCTCAGCGGCAGACCTCCGGCGATAACCAATGCGCAGGCGCTGGACGATCTGGCGGAGATCGCCGACGGCTTTTTACTGCATAACCGCGATATTGTGCAGCGGATGGATGATTCGGTGATGCGGGCGAATGGCGAAATGCTGCGCCGTTCCCGCGGCTATGTGCCGGACGCCATAACGTTGCCGGACGGGTTTGACGCCATTCCGCCGCTGCTGTGTCTTGGCGCGGACATGAAAAACACCTTCTGCCTGTTGCGTGGCAACAGCGCTGTGCCTGGGCAACATTTTGGCGACCTGACGGATGAAGGCGTGGAAGCGCAGTGGCGTGGCGCGCTGCGCCTGATGCAGGCTATCTATGACTTTACCCCACGGCAAGTGGTGGTGGATGCGCACCCGGGATATCGCACCAGTCAGTGGGCTGAGAGTTACGATTTACCGGTACAGACCGTTTTACATCACCACGCGCATGCAGCCGCCTGTCTGGCGGAACACGGCTGGCCGCTGGAAGGGGGGGATGTGATAGCGGTGACGCTGGACGGTATTGGCATGGGCGCGGGCGGTGCGCTGTGGGGCGGTGAATGCCTGCGGGTGAATTATCGCGAATGCGAGCACCTGGGCGGCTTACCCGCCGTGGCGCTGCCGGGCGGCGATCTGGCGGCGCAACAGCCGTGGCGAAACCTGCTGGCACAGATGCTGGCATTTGTTCCGGACTGGCAGCACTACCCGGAATGCGCCGTGCTGGAGCGGCAGAACTGGCCGCTGCTGGCGCGGGCAATTGAGCGCGGCATTAATGCGCCGCTGGCGTCCTCCTGCGGGCGGCTGTTCGATGCAGTGGCCTGTGCGCTGGGCTGTGCGCCGCTGCATCTGAGCTATGAAGGGGAGGCGGCCTGTCAGTTGGAAGCGCTGGCTGCAAGCAGTGGTGCAGTCACGCATCCGGTGACGTTACCGTTGCGTGGGCGGCAGCTTGATCTGGCTGTGTTCTGGCGGCAATGGCTGAACTGGAAAGCCAGCCCGGCGGCACGGGCGTGGGCATTTCATGATGCGCTGGCGCACGGTATCGCCGCATTGGCGCGCCTGCATGCGGTGTCGCACGGTATAGAGACGCTGGTTTTCAGCGGCGGTGTACTGCATAACCGCCTGCTGAAAAACCGCTTACGGGTTTATTTGCCGCAATTCACCTTGCTGTTTCCACATCAGTTGCCTGCGGGGGATGGGGCGATTGCCTTCGGCCAGGGGCTGGTGGCGGCGGCCCGCCTTACGCGGACAGCGCCTTCAGCAGCGCGAACGCTTCTTTCATCCGATCTTCGCTGACCACAAAGGCGCGCAGTTTATCACCGGCATCCAGCCCTTTTGCCACCATGCCGTCGGCTTCGGTGGTGATATGCCAGCGCAGATCGCCCCGCGCCGTTTCCCCGGCCAGATGCAGGGGCATCATCGGCGTTTTCACTTTCACCAGCATGGGCGGTAGCACCAGCTGTGTGCTGCTGCCGGTGAGGTTTTTCGCCAGCGTCATGGCGCTGAGCTGGATCGGTTGCAGGAACGGCAGTACCCGGCCATTGATCTCTGCGCAATCCCCGAGGGCGTAAATATGCGGATCGCTGGTTTGCAGTGCACCGTCTACCACGATGCCACGGCCTGTCGCGATGCCCGCCGAGCGTGCCAGCGCGGTGTGCGGCGACAGGCCGGTGGCGGCAACGACTACATCGACCTCCAGATAGCGATCGTCATCAAGCTGCGCGCGTACGCCGCCACCGCTCTGTTCAAGGGACAATAAGCGGGATTTCAACAGCAGGCGTACGCCCATGGCGGTCAGGCAGTGTTGCAAACGTCCGCTGACTTCCGGCGGCATCAGAGACGGGAGAATGCTGCTGGCGTTATCCAGCACGGTGACGCTTTTCCCCGCGCGTTGAAAATCCATCGCCAGTTCGCAGCCAATCAGCCCTGCGCCAACGATTAATACGCGCTTTGCATCGCGCAATGATGTTTCACCGTCGCGGTACTCCTGCTGGCTGTTCAGGGTCAGCATCATGTCGCTACCCGGCAGCGGGGGCACGAATGCCGCCGCCCCGGTCGCCAGCACCAGCTTGTCGTATTGCCACTGTTTATCCGCGCTTTTCACCACTTGCGCCTGTGCATCAATGGCACTCACGCGAGTTTGCGGGAACAGACGTAAATGGTACTGTTCGGCAAACTCCCCCGCCGACTGGCGGGTGAGATCGTCGGCGCGCTGGGCGAGACTGATGACATGGCTAAGATCCGGTTTGTTGTACTCCTCCATCCCATCGGCGGCAATGAGCGTTAGCGGGACGGCGCTGTCCAGTTTACGGATGTTTTTCACCAGCGTCCGGGCAGCAAAGCCCGAACCGATAATGACAATACCTGTGCTCATTTTGCCTCCGATGCCAGTTCGTCAAATACCTCTTTACCTAATGAACATTCCGGGCAGAGGAACGTGTCCGGCACATCGCGCCACGGCGTACCCGGCGCAACATCCTGTAGCGGTTCGCCTTGTTGCGGATCGTAGATCCACTGACAGACGCTGCACTGCATGCGTGGGCCGAGTTCGGCAGCCGCTGCGGCGGCGCAAGCACAGGCCTGTTGTGCGCTGGCGGGCGGCGGATTCACGGCTTCCGGCAGCGGCGACAGCGCCCACTGGCGGGCAATATCGCGACCATGCTGGCGGCACACTTCCAGTGCGTCCAGATCCGGTCGCCATTTTGCTTTCAGGCTGACGGACATTTCAAAACCGGCGTCCTGCAAACGGGTGGAGAGACGGTCTACCGCACCACCACTCCAGCCGTGGGAGCCAAAGGCGCTGGCGCGTTTATTGCGAAAACGCAGGCCGGTTATTTCTTCCACCAGTCCGGCAATTTTCGGCATCATCACGTTGTTCATGGTCGAGGTGCCAACCAGCACGCCTTTGGAACGGAAAACGTTGGTCAGAATGTCGTTTTTATCGCTGCGAGCAACGTTGAAAATTTTCACGGCGACACGCGGATCGACTTCGTTAATTCCCTGGGCAATCGCATCTGCCATCATGCGGGTGTTGTTGGACATGGTGTCGTAGAAAATCGTAATGCGATCTTCCTGGTAGTCCGCCGCCCATTTCAGATACAGCTCGACAATTTGCGTCGGGTTATCGCGCCACACCACGCCATGCGAGGTGGCGATCATGTCCACCGGCAGGTTGAAACCGAGGATTTCAGTAATTTTCGGCGTTACCAGACGGCTGAATGGCGTGAGGATATTGGCGTAGTAACGCTGGCATTGTTCAAACAGTTCTGTTTGATCCACTTCATCGTTGAACAGACGTTCGTCGCAGTAATGCTGACCAAACGCGTCATTACTGAACAGTACTGCGTCGCCAGTCATGTAGGTCATCATGCTGTCTGGCCAGTGCAGCATGGGCGTTTCAACGAAGATAAGCTGTTTGCCGTTACCGATATCCAGCGAGTCGCCCGTTTTCACCACATTGAAATTCCACTCCGGGTGGTGGTGGTGGCCGTTAATGGAGTCGATGGCGTTGCCAGTGCAGTAAATCGGTGTATCCGGGATGTAGGACATCAGTTCTGTCAGCGCACCCGCATGATCTTCTTCCGCGTGGTTAATGACGATGTAATCGATCTTCTGCAGATCGATTTCACTGCGCAGGTTCTGCACAAACTCCCGGCTGAACTTATGATCGACGGTATCAATCAGTACGTTTTTGCCTTCGCGGATGAGATAACTGTTGTAGCTGCTGCCGCGCAGTGTTTTGTATTCCGTACCGTGAAAATCGCGCACTTCCCAGTCACGTTGCCCGACCCAGTGAATGTTGTTCTTTACATGAATAGCCATATCAAATGTCCTGTACTGTTTTCTTGAAAGCGATGCAGGACATATATCAATTAGCGTGCCACTTTTTATTTCATTGATTTTTATATTTTTTATTTTTTTTGCTAAAAAATGATGGTCATAATGACTATGATAAAAATGGTCAATATGACACTATGCATTGTCAAAAAGACAGTGAGGTTAGCATGAGTTTTTCACTGAATGTACTGGCGGGGATCGCCATTGAGCTGCAAAGCGGTATTGGTCACGCGGATCGTTTCCAGCGGCTAATCACCACCCTGCGGCAGGTGCTGGAGTGTGATGCGTCAGCATTGTTGCGTTACCAGGCGCGACAGTTTATCCCGCTTGCTATTGACGGGCTGGCGCAGGATGTACTGGGGCGGCGTTTTACGCTGGAAGGGCATCCGCGGCTGGAGGCCATTGCCCGCGCCGGAGACGTGGTGCGATTCCCGGCGGACAGTGATTTGCCTGATCCTTACGATGGGCTGATCCCCGGTCAGGAGAGTCTGAAGGTACATGCCTGCGTGGGCCTGCCGTTATTTGCCGGGCAGAACCTGATTGGTGCGCTGACGCTGGATGGTATGGCACCGGATCAGTTCGACACGTTCAGTGATGAAGAGTTGCGGCTGATTGCGGCGCTGGCGGCCGGGGCGCTGAACAATGCGCTGTTGATTGAGCAACTGGAGAGCCAGAATATGCTGCCGGGCGCGCCAGCCACTTTCGAGCAGGCGGCTAACAGCGAGATGATCGGGCTGTCGGCGGGGATCATGCAGTTAAAAAAAGAGATCGATATCGTGGCGGCCTCCGATCTTAATGTACTGATCAGCGGTGAAACCGGCACCGGTAAAGAGCTGGTGGCGAAAGCCATTCACGAAGGCTCGCCGCGTGCCGCCAGTCCGTTGATCTATCTGAACTGTGCTGCCTTGCCGGAAAGCGTGGCGGAAAGTGAGCTGTTTGGGCATGTGAAAGGGGCGTTTACCGGGGCTATCAGCAACCGTAGCGGTAAATTTGAGATGGCGGACAACGGTACGCTGTTTCTTGATGAGATTGGCGAGCTGTCGTTGTCGTTGCAGGCCAAACTGCTGCGTGTGTTGCAGTATGGCGATATTCAGCGGGTTGGCGACGATCGCAGTTTGCGCGTGGATGTGCGGGTACTGGCGGCGACTAACCGCGATCTGCGGGAAGAGGTGCTGGCCGGGCGTTTCCGCGCCGATCTGTTCCATCGGCTGAGCGTTTTTCCGCTCTCTGTGCCGCCGTTGCGCGAGCGCGGTGAGGATGTGGTCCTGCTGGCGGGGTATTTTTGCGAGCAGTGCCGCCTGCGGCTTGGGCTCGGGCGCGTGGTGCTAAGCCCTGGCGCACGGCATCATTTGTTGAGCTATCGCTGGCCGGGGAATGTGCGCGAACTGGAACATGCGATTCACCGGGCGATTGTGCTGGCGCGCGGGACACAAAACCAGGCGGAAGTGGTGCTGGAAGCCCGTCATTTCGCGCTCAGTGATGAGCCTGTACAGCCGGAACCTCTGCCGGAGTCATTGCCGGTCGGGCAGAATTTGCGTGATGCGACCGATGATTTCCAGCGTGCATTGATCGCCCGCACGCTCGAGGAGCATGGCGGCAACTGGGCAGCCAGCGCGCGTGGGCTGGAGATGGACGTCGCCAACCTGCACCGGCTGGCGAAACGCCTGGGTCTGAAAAATTAGAGAATGCCGGCCTGGTAGAAGTCCTGCAAGTTGATAGCTCCCACCAGCACACCGGTATCATCCACCACCGGCGCGGCGGCGATTTTGCGCTGCATCAGGCGCTCTTTGGCATCAACTGCCCGGCTGTCTGCGGTAAGCGTAATACCGCCGTGGGTCATCGCTTTGCTGACCCCGGTGCTCAGCGCGCCACCCGCCACCAGCCAGCGACGTAGATCGCCGTCGGTAAAGACCCCCTGCACCCGGCGTTGTGCATCGCATACCGCAACCAGGCCTAAACCGGTGCGGCTCAGTTCCAGCATTGCCTCCATCACGCTGGTGGTAATCTGTACGTGCGGCACCTGTTCATCTTTGCGCATTAAATGATGCACTTTGTTCAGCAGGCGGGCGCCAAGCGCGCCAGCGGGATGCGAACGGGCAAAGTCTTCTTCATCAAAACCTCGCGCCTGCATGACCGCCATCGCCAGTGCGTCCCCCATCATCAGGGTGGTGACGGTGCTGGAGGTAGGGGCCAGGTGCATCGGGCAGGCTTCGCGCTCAACGGAAATATCCAGCACGGCATCGGCGGCCAGCGCCAGCGGCGAGCGGGGTTTGCCGGTCATTGCCAGCAGCGCGACGGATTTTTCTTCCAGACGTGGCAGGATCAGCTCCAGCTCTTTTGCCGAGCCGGAATAGGAGATGAACAGCATAATGTCACGGCTTTCAACCATGCCGAGATCACCGTGCAGCGCTTCTGCCGGGTGCACGAAAAAAGCAGGCGTGCCGGTGCTGGCAAGCGTGGCGGCAATTTTTTTACCAATGTGCCCGGACTTGCCGATGCCGGAAACGATCACTTTGCCGTTGCAGTTCAGCACCGTTTCCGCAGCGCGGACAAAATCCTCGCCCAGCCTTTCTGGCAGTCGACTGGCTTCCTGCAACTCCAGCAGCAGGGTTTGACGACCCGCGTTAATCAATGACTCACTCATGCTGTTCTCCGGCAATGATCACTTCGACCCCTTTCTCTTCCAGTGCGGCGCGGACGTCTGCCGGGATCCCGGCGTCGGTGATCAGTTTATCGACGCTCTCCAGGCTACAGACAACGTTGGGGCTTTTGCGGCCGAATTTAGAGGAGTCCGCCATCAGGATCACCTCGCGGGCAGCGTTGCACATGGCTTTGCTGACGGTGAAGACCTCATTGAAGGTGGTGACGCCGGCATTCAAATCAATACCGTCCGTGCCCATAAACAGTTTGTCGAAACTGAAATGCTCAAAGGCGTTTTCCGCCAGTTGACCGTGGAATGAGGCGGATTTTTTGCGGAAGGTACCGCCAGGCATGAGGATGGTTTGTTCGTTATCCAGCTCTGACAGCGCGTTTACAATGTGCAGGCTGTTGGTCATGACGGTGATGTTGTTGAAGTGGCTGAGCAGCGGCACCATTTGCAGCACGGTACTGCCCGCGTCAAGAATGATGGAATCGCCATCGTGGATGTAGGTGACGGCCGTTTCGGCAATCAGCCCCTTCTGTACGGTGTTGATCAGCGTTTTGTGATCGATAGGGGGATCGGCTTCGTCTTTATTAAGCACCACACCGCCATAGGTGCGGATCACGGCACCGGAATGCTCCAGCGCAACTAAATCCTTACGAATGGTCGTCCCTGTGGTGTCGAAGTGGTATGCCAGCTCTTCAACAGAACACTTTCCCTGCTTTTGCAGATGCTCAAGAATAGCCGCCTGACGCTGACGTGGTTTCATTGGCGCTGATTTCCTGCGTTACGTTGCGAAATGATAATTTCGCAAGCTAATAGCGTTCACAACGAAATTATCAATGTTTCATTTTAAGCGCTAATAATAGAGCATTCTGACAGCCAGGATCATGGGGAAAGATCACATCAGGCTCTAATTCCTCGCGTTTTAAGCCAATTAAACGGTCGATTTTCGCCGGACGCGCGAATACGGTGATGCCGCGCATCAACAGTGTGTCGCTGACGCGGTCCTGTTTATCAAAGGCCACGGCCAGTACCACACGGGGTTTAAAGCGCCCGCCCGAACGGCCAACGCCGACCCGCCCGCGCTGGCACAGTGCGTCGAACGCGTGATTGAACTGACGAATTTGCCAGCCGCCAAGGGCAAGCTGGCTTAACCAGGCAATAACGGCCAGGGTGATCAGGGCTGAAACCATCATGTTCTCCTTTATATCGGTGCCAGAGGGCGGTTAATGCCTTATCCGGCCTGTAATCAGGCCGGATAAGGGTAATCATCAGAACATCACCTGCCCGCCGGTAACGTTAATCGATTGGCCGGTGCAGTAAGAGGCTTTGGCGCTGGCGTAAAACATCAGCACATTCAGCACATCCTGATAGTCGCAACCGCGTTTCAACGGCACTTTATCCACATAGAACTGCTCCACCTCCTCGGCAGGAATGCCGAGTTTGCTGGCGTACTGTGGAATAAGTGACTGGAACATAGGAGATTTCAACAGGTTGCCCAGCATCAGCGCGTGCACAGTAATCCCGTACTCTGCCAGATCCAGCGCCAGTGATTGCGTTAGCCCGACGCCGCCGAATTTTGCCGCGCTATAGCCAGAGTTGTGTTTGCTGCCCACTTTGCCAGATTTTGAGTTGATCTGGATAATGCGGCCCTGGATGCCATCGCGGATCATCAGTCTGGCGAACTCGCGGGCGCACAGGAAGTAGCCCACCAGATTCACCTGTAATGAACGGTCGAAATCGCCCAGCGAGAAGTCGCTGATAAATGCCGCCTTGGCGATACCGGCACTGTAGACCAGCAGATCCACACGACCAAAGATCTCATCCACACCGCGTGCCAGCGCCAGTACGCTCTGTTCGCTGGTGGCGTCGGCGCCAAATCCGTAGGCCATGCCTTCACCAAACTCGCTGTTGATCTCCTGGGCGACATTGGCCGCTTTATCACTCTGAATATCCACGACCGCGACGCGGTACCCTTCTGCGGCAAGCCCACGGCAGAGGAACGCCCCAAGGGTTTGTCCCCCGCCAATGACAACGGCAACCTGTTTCATATAGTTCTCCTTACGACTTAAGCGACAAATTTCAAAATGCAACCGGGGGCGATATCGTGCGGCGTTACGCCATCAACATGCACCGTTCCGGGGTATTCGGCCTGCGTCTGTCCATCGAAACGCAGGGTGATATGGCCCAGCTCACGCAGATTCTGCTCCGCCACATCGCCAACCGCCGTGACCGGATAATGCTGCTCGCCCAGCATGAATTCCGCGCCCGGACGCAGCACGCCAGACAACTCGCCGTGGTTGTGAATAAAGCAGAACTCCGCCACATCCGCAGGCGCACCTTCACGAAAGGTAATCAGCATGTTGTCGCTGAGCGCGTCGGCTGCGCAGTCGCCGATATGGGTAATGGTGGTCTGGTAAATCACCTTCATGGCACACCTCTTATTGATAAATGAAACCCGATACGAACCAGGCAATCAGCACCGTGGGCGCACCGGTTAAAAAGCGACTAACCAGTACGGAAGGAACGCCGACACGGACGGTGTCCTGGCGAGCTTCTGCCAGCGACAGGCCTACCGGGATAAAGTCGCAAGCGGCCTGTGCGTTAATGGCGAACAGCGCGGGCAGGGCGAGATGCGGCGGAATGTTTCCCTGGCCGATTTGTACACCGATAAGCACGCCAATGACCTGTGCGATAACGGCCCCTGGGCCGAGGAACGGCGATAGCAGCGGGAAAGAACAGATGAGCGCCAGTGTTACCAGGCCGAGTGGATGGCTGGCGAGCGGCGCGAGACCGTGGGCGATCCAGTCGCCCAGACCGGACGCCATAATGATGCCGATCAGCGCCGAGACGAAGGCCATAAACGGCAGGATAGTTTTCAGTACGGTATCAATGGTGTCGCGCCCGGCCTGAAACAGAACGGCGACCGCTGAACCCATGCCCATCCCTACTTTGGCCAGCAAACCGTCGCTCTGCTCGGTGATCTTTTTACTGGTGTCATAGTCACGTTGCCGCGGCTGTTGCGGCTGCCGCGATGGCGTTGTGCTGGCGGCTTCTCCCTGTAGGAAGATATTTTCCTCTTTCACGCCAGAGACATAGATATCTTCCATGATGTACTGCGCCAGCGGACCCGATTTGCCGGTTGCGTGAATATTGACGGTCGGGATACGGCGTTTCGGATAGATACCGCAGCGCAGCGTTCCGCCACAGTCAATCACCGCAACACCGATCTCAGATTCCGGTGGCTCGCCCTCTTTAAAGCCGTCCACTGCTTGCCAGCCAGTCAGTTGCGCCAGTTTGTCGACAATGGCAGGGCGTGTGCCTGCGGTGATATAGACGATTTTCTTGTCGCTGCTGGCATCGAGATGCAACGGGCCGCCCCAGCCGCCAGCGCCTTTTTCAATAACGATACGACTCATGATGTAGCTCCAGCGAGTTGGACGTTTTGTTCAAGTTGGATACCCATTTTTTTCTCGAAAATGGCGGTCGTGAGATCCGTTATCCAGCCACGGAAGAAGTTGGTCACCAGACCCACCAACAGGTAACTCACTGCCAGCGGACCAAGCGGCAGGCCCAGCGTGGTCAGGCCGTTGGCGATGCCAAGGTAAACAAACAGTTCGCCGGGGTTGATATGCGGGAATAACCCGTTCATCGAGTGGCAGCTATACGATGCGGCGGCGTAATAGCTGGGTTTGTACTTCTCTGGCATAAACCGCCCGAGACTGAGCGTCATCGGGTTACAAAACACAAAGGTGCCAATACACGGTAAAAGCAGATAACGGGCAATCGGATTGCCCGCACAGCGTTGGGCAAATTTTTCGATACGGTGTTGGCCAATAAAGTTGATGAGTGCGTTCATGATCACCAACAGGCTTATCAGCAGCGGCAGAATACCGGTCACCATGCCGGTAAAGACCTCTCCGCCTTTCTGAAACAGCCCGATGAACCACTCGGCACCATGCGTAATGGTTTCCATTGTTCTCTCCTGTAGGGGTGTCGTTTTGTTGTTTAACCGTGCACTATCATAATCATTATGAAAGGTTGAAATGTGTTATTTAGATCTCGTTATGAAAGAAAAAATGATCATTGTGAAAGATATTGCGAGGAGGGACGGTTTTAAATGAATGCGCAATAGCAGGATGAAAAGTGAAGTGCGATCGTGCGCGCAGGCGTTATGGCGCTTCCTTGTCGGTGGTCAGATGCTTTACCATACTTGCTCCTGGCTGAATTCGTTTAAAATGGATGTCCCATGTTGAAGCGTTGTTACGCAGCGTTGCTGCCTGCGTTTGTCGTGCTCTGTGCCTGTAGCAGTAAACCCCCCCTTGCCGAAACCCCACAGACTGCATCGCCGCCTGCGCCGTCCGGCGGGTTTTTGCTGGCACCGCAGCACAATGTTGTGATGACCGGGGGCGATTTTGCCAATAACCCGGCGGCAGAGCGGTTTATTGATCAGATGGTGAGCAAGCACGGTTTTGACCGCCAGCAACTGCATGAAATTATCTCGCAGGCAAAACGCCTGGATTACGTCTTGCGCCTGATGGACAAGCAAGCGCCGACCACCGCTGGGCCGAGCGGGCCAAATGGTGCCTGGCTGCGTTATCGCAAGCAGTTTATTACCCCGGATAACGTGCAAAACGGCGTGGCGTTCTGGAATCAATATGAAGATGCGCTGAACCGCGCATGGATGGTGTACGGCGTTCCGCCGGAGGTCATTGTCGGCATTATTGGCGTGGAAACGCGCTGGGGCAGGGTAATGGGTAAAACCCGTATTCTCGATGGTCTGGCGACACTGGCTTTTGACTATCCGCGCCGTGCGGATTACTTTGCCGGCGAGCTGGAAACGTTCTTGTTGATGGCGCGTGACGAAAGCGATGACCCGCTTGAGTTGAAAGGCTCTTTTGCCGGCGCAATGGGCTACGGCCAGTTTATGCCATCCTCCTACAAGCAGTTTGCCGTGGATTTTAATGGTGACGGGCACATTAACTTGTGGGATCCGGTGGATGCCATTGGCAGCGTGGCCAACTACTTCAAACAGCATGGCTGGGTGAAAGGCGATCTGGTCGCCGTTCCGGCTAACGGTCAGGCTCCGGGGCTGGAAAACGGCTTTAAAACCAACTACAGCATCGGGCAACTGGCATCTGCCGGGTTAACACCGCAGCAGCCGCTGGGCACACATCAGCAGGCCAGCTTGCTGCGCCTGGATGTGGGTACTGGTTATGAGTACTGGTACGGTTTACCCAACTTCTACACCATCACCCGTTACAACCACAGCACCCACTACGCAATGGCAGTCTGGCAGCTCGGCCAGGCGGTTGCGCTGGCACGGGTTCGCTAATTCAGCGCCCCTCCTGTGGGAGGGGACTGAAACATTTCGACGCATTCCCGTTTCGCCTACCCGTTTACTTCATTATCACTTCCGATTATTGTTACGTTATAACATATGAGGTGAGTGAATGATTCCCGTAACCCTGTTTTCCCTTTCCGCCACGACGCGGCTACTGCTGGCGGCGGTGTTATTGCTGGTGCTCTGGCTGCTGACTTGTTGGGCGGTGGCGCTGCCATGATTGAACTTGACCACCTGGTGGCTGGCTATGACAGGCAGGCGATTACCCCGGCACTGTGCGGCCGGGTAGTGCGCGGCAGCATGACTGCCATCGTTGGCGCAAATGGCTGTGGTAAATCGACACTTCTGAAAACCCTGGCGGGATTTTTACCGCCGGTCAGCGGTGTGCTGCGCTGGCCGGAGCGGCGTCCTGTCATTGGCTGGTTGGCGCAGCGCCATGCGCTGGAATCACAGTTCCCGGTGACGGTGCAGGAGGTGGTGAGCATGGGCTGCTGGCCGCGTATTTCATTGTTTCGCGGGCTGAACCGTGCAGCCCGCAGCCGTGTGGCGCAAGGGCTTGAGCGTGTCGGGCTAACAGCAATGGCGCGGGAAACGATCGATACACTCTCTGGCGGGCAGTTTCAGCGCATGCTGTTTGCCCGTGTTTGGGTGCAAAACGCGCCGTTGGTGATGCTTGATGAGCCTTTTACCGGCATTGATGAGGCGACGTCTCAGATACTGATGGAGCAGATTGTTGATATGCATTGCAGTGGGCAAACCATTCTGGCGGTACTCCACGACAGCGAGCGTGTCGCGCGTTATTTCCCGCAAACCTTGCGGCTTGGCGAGCAACAACCGCTGTGGGGTGCAACACACACCGCACCGCTGCAAACAGAGGTCTGCAGCGCATGATCTGGCATCTCTTTTTTCAGCCTTTTATTGAATTTGGCTTTATGCGCCGCGCGCTGGTGGTGTGCATGGCGTTATCGGTTAGCACTACGGCGCTGGGTGTTTTTCTGCTGTTGCGGCGCATGAGCCTGATGGGGGATGCATTATCACATGCGATTTTGCCGGGTGTTGCAGCGGGGTATCTGCTTAATGGCATGTCGCTGCTGGCCATGAGTATTGGTGGGTTTATCGCCGGGATTGTCGTGGCGCTGGTGGCAGGTTGGGTTAGCCGCCGTACGCCTCTGAAAGAGGATGCCAGTTTCGCCGGTTTCTACCTTGGTTCATTGGCACTTGGCGTGACGCTGGTGTCGTTGCGCGGCTCCAGTGTTGATCTGCTGCATCTGCTGTTTGGTTCGATTCTGGCAGTGGACAACGATGCCGCGCTGTTTGTTGCCGGGGTTGCCAGCCTGACGCTGGTGGTGCTGGCGTTGGGTTACCGTGGCCTGGTCAGTGAGGCCTTCGATAGCGCCTTTTTGCAGGTTAATGCGCCCCGAGTGCCTGGTATGTTCCACGGGCTATTTCTGGCGTTGCTGGTGCTGAACCTGGTAGCCGGATTTCAGGTACTGGGCACCTTAATGGCGGTTGGGGTGATGATGCTACCCGCTGTGGCGGCTCGCTGCTGGGCGCGTACCTTAGCGGGATTGTTATTGCTGGCGGCTGCTATCGGCGCGGTCTGTGCCTGGTTGGGATTAAGTTTGTCCTGGAGCGCGGGCTTACCTGCCGGTCCGTCGATTGTGCTGACGGCCAGCCTTATCTTCTTTTTTTCCATTTTATTCGGTACGCGCAGCGGGCTGGCTCACAGCCTGCGCACACTGTTAACTTAGCAAGGGGGAAATGATGAAACGTACAGGGGTGATACTGGCGCTCGTGTTGAGCGTAATCGCGCAGGGGGCAATGGCAAAAACCCTCAATGTGGTGACCAGCTTTTCGATTCTTGGCGATATCACGCAGCAGGTGGGAGGCGATCATGTCAAGGTGACGACGCTAGTCGGGCCAGATGGTGATCCACACACTTTTGAACCGTCGGCGAAAGATAGCGCATTGCTTAACAAAGCCGATGTGGTCGTGGTCAACGGACTCGGGCTGGAAGGCTGGCTGGACAGGCTGGTTAAAGCGTCTGGCTTCAAAGGCCAGCTTGTTGTGGCGTCCACGGGGGTTACAACCCATACGCTGGAAGAAGATGGCGCAACAGTGACCGACCCGCATGCGTGGAACAGCGCGGCTAATGGCGCACTCTATGCGCAAAATATTCTTGCTGCGCTGGTGAAAGCCGACCCGGCTGATGAAGCGGCATTCAACGCATCAGGTCAGCGCTATATCGCGGAGTTGAAACAACTGGATAGCTGGGCAAAAGCGCGTTTTAGCGCTATTCCGCAAGCGAAGCGTAAAGTACTGACCAGTCACGACGCGTTCGGCTACTTTGCCCGTGCTTATGACGTTGAATTTATGGCACCGCAGGGGCTCTCTTCTGAAAGTGAGGCCAGCGCGGCGCAGGTGGCGTCATTGATCCAACAGATCAAAGCCGATGGTGTAAAAGTGTGGTTTATGGAAAATCAGCTGGATCCGCGCCTGGTGAAACAGATCGCCAGCGCTACGGGCGCGCAACCGGGCGGCGAACTCTACCCGGAAGCGTTGAGTGCCAAAGGGGGTGTGGCGGATACCTACCAGAAAGCATTCCGTCATAATGTTGATACCATCGCGAATAGCATGAAATAACCTCGCATGACCGGATGGCGCGCCCGGACGTTGCCATCCAGTCATGTTACGTTTGCCGGAGGCGCGCGCCGCTAACCGCATCAGGCAAATATTTCTGAAGCCTCCTCGTAAATTCGTTAACCCATCCCCATCTTTGTGCTGAAAGTGGTATCTTTTCCGCCACGATTTTTTGACGCACGGGAGCCATCATGACGGACAGTGAATTAATGCAACTGAGCGAACGTGTCGGGCGGGCGCTACAGGCGCGCGGCGCTACGCTTACGACTGCTGAATCCTGCACGGGCGGGTGGATAGCGAAAGCGATCACCGATATTGCCGGCAGCTCCGCCTGGTTTGAGCGCGGCTTTGTCACCTACAGTAATGAAGCGAAATCGCAAATGATCGGCGTACAGGACGCCACGCTGGAAGCGCACGGCGCGGTCAGCGAGCCGGTGGTGGTGGAAATGGCGATTGGTGCGTTGAAAGCCGCGCGAGCCGATTTCGCGGTGTCGGTCAGCGGTATTGCCGGGCCGGACGGCGGCAGCGAGGCGAAACCGGTTGGCACCGTCTGGTTTGGTTTCGCCAGCGCGCGCGGAGAAGGGATCACCCGACGCGAATGTTTCCAGGGGGATCGTGAAGCAGTGCGCCGGCAGGCGACGGCTTATGCGTTGCAAACCCTGTGGCAACATTTTCTACAAAATACTTGATACTGTATGACTATACAGTATAATTGCCACAACAAAACAGTAATTCACGGCGGGGCGTAACGCGCTTCACTCTGCATGACAGGAGTAATCATGGCTATCGACGAAAACAAACAAAAGGCGCTTGCAGCCGCACTGGGTCAGATCGAAAAGCAATTCGGTAAAGGCTCCATCATGCGTCTGGGTGAAGACCGTTCCATGGATGTGGAAACCATCTCTACCGGCTCGCTCTCTCTTGATATCGCACTGGGTGCTGGCGGTTTGCCGATGGGGCGTATCGTCGAAATTTACGGGCCAGAATCTTCCGGTAAAACCACCCTGACGCTGCAGGTGATTGCCGCCGCGCAGCGCGAAGGTAAAACCTGTGCGTTTATCGACGCCGAACATGCGCTGGATCCGGTGTATGCCCGCAAACTGGGCGTTGATATCGACAACCTGCTGTGTTCTCAGCCGGATACCGGTGAGCAGGCTTTGGAAATCTGTGACGCGCTGGCGCGTTCCGGTGCGGTTGACGTGCTGGTGGTTGACTCCGTTGCGGCGCTGACGCCGAAAGCGGAAATCGAAGGCGAAATCGGCGACTCTCACATGGGCCTCGCGGCGCGTATGATGAGCCAGGCGATGCGTAAGCTGGCGGGTAACCTGAAACAGTCCAACACGCTGCTGATCTTTATCAACCAGATCCGTATGAAAATTGGTGTGATGTTCGGTAACCCGGAAACCACCACCGGTGGTAACGCGCTGAAATTCTACGCCTCCGTGCGCCTGGATATCCGCCGTATCGGTGCGGTGAAAGAGGGCGACAACGTTATCGGTAGCGAAACCCGCGTAAAAGTGGTGAAAAACAAAATCGCAGCGCCGTTTAAACAGGCTGAATTCCAGATCCTCTACGGTGAAGGCATTAACTTCTACGGCGAACTGGTTGATCTCGGCGTAAAAGAGAAGCTGATTGAGAAAGCGGGTGCCTGGTACAGCTACAACGGTGACAAAATCGGTCAGGGCAAAGCGAATGCAACGACCTGGCTGAAAGAGAACCCGGCGGCAGCGAAAGAAATCGAGAAAAAACTGCGTGAGATTCTGCTCAGTAATCAGAGCTCCTCTGCGGAATTTTCGGTGGATGACAGCGGCGAAGGCGTTGAAGAAACCAACGAAGATTTCTGATAATCTGAACCGCAATCAAGGGCTGCTGATGCAGCCCTTTTGCTTTTCTATGACCACAGGATTTCGTCATGTCAGAGAACAGTTCCCGCCGCTCTTCAATTGCACGCCTGCGCGATCGCGCGATGCGTATTCTGGCGATGCGCGACCACAGTGAACAGGAGTTTCGTCGCAAGCTAACGGCGCCGGTAATGAGCAAAAATGGCCCGGAAACACTGGATATCACGCCGGAAGAGGTCGACCAGGTGGTGGCATGGTGCCTGGAGCATCACTTTCTCGATGATATGCGCTTTGTACGCCAGTTCATTGCCAGCCGTGCCAGCAAAGGTTATGGCCCGGCCCGCATTCGCCAGGAGTTAAATCAGAAAGGTATCGCCCGGCAGATGAGTGAAAATGCAATGTATGAATGCGATATTGACTGGGTAGCGAGCGCTCGTGAGCAGGCGCTACGTAAATATGGTGAACCATTGCCAACCGAGTTTGTGGCCAAAGTGAAAGTGCAGCGTTTTTTACTCTATCGCGGCTTTCTGCAGGAAGATATTCAGGAAATCTGGCGAAATTTTGCCGACTGAGCGCATACGGGATTTTACTTCGCAGTAAAGAAAACTTATCTTATTCCCACTTTTTCCAGTAGCTGGTGCGTGGGCTATGCAAATAGCGGCGACCAGTTACCACATTTCGTTAGCTTGATTTCAGGATAATTATGAGCAAGAGCACCGCTGAGATCCGTCAGGCGTTTCTCGATTTTTTCCATAGCAAGGGACATCAGGTAGTTGCCAGCAGCTCCCTGGTGCCGAATAACGACCCGACTTTGCTGTTTACCAACGCCGGGATGAACCAGTTCAAGGACGTATTCCTTGGGCTCGACAAACGTAATTATTCCCGCGCTACCACTGCACAGCGCTGCGTTCGTGCAGGCGGTAAACACAATGATCTGGAAAACGTCGGTTACACCGCGCGGCATCACACCTTCTTCGAAATGCTGGGCAACTTCAGCTTCG
This sequence comes from Kosakonia oryzendophytica, assembly GCF_900094925.1. Taxonomy (GTDB): domain Bacteria; phylum Pseudomonadota; class Gammaproteobacteria; order Enterobacterales; family Enterobacteriaceae; genus Kosakonia; species Kosakonia oryzendophytica. Next base: position 26,256 of record NZ_FMAY01000012.1, read on the forward strand.
GCGACTATTTCAAACATGATGCTATCCAGTACGCATGGGAGCTGCTGACCGGTGAAAACTGGTTCAACCTGCCGAAAGAACGTCTGTGGGTGACGGTGTACGAAACAGACGATGAAGCCTACGAAATCTGGGAAAAAGAAGTGGGTATCCCGCGCGAGCGTATTATTCGCATCGGTGATAATAAAGGCGCGCCGTATGCCTCTGACAACTTCTGGCAAATGGGCGATACCGGTCCGTGTGGTCCGTGCACCGAGATTTTCTACGATCATGGCGATCACATTTGGGGTGGCCCTCCGGGTAGCCCGGAAGAAGATGGCGATCGCTATATCGAAATCTGGAACATCGTCTTTATGCAGTTTAACCGCCAGGCCGATGGCACCATGGAGCCGCTGCCAAAACCGTCAGTGGATACCGGTATGGGTCTGGAACGTGTTGCGGCGGTATTGCAGCATGTGAACTCGAACTATGAAATCGACCTGTTCGTGAAGTTGATTCAGGCGGTGGCGAAGGTGACTGGCGCGACGGATTTGAGCAACAAGTCGCTGCGCGTTATCGCTGACCATATCCGTTCTTGCGCATTCCTGATTGCAGACGGCGTGATCCCATCGAACGAAAACCGTGGCTATGTGCTGCGTCGTATCATTCGTCGCGCAATCCGCCATGGCAATATGCTGGGCGCGAAAGACACCTTCTTCTATAAATTGGTTGGCCCACTGATCGCTGTGATGGGTTCCGCCGGTGAAGATTTGCAGCGTCAGCAGGCGCAGGTCGAGCAGGTGCTGAAAACTGAAGAAGAGCAGTTTGCCCGTACGCTGGAACGCGGTTTGGCACTGCTCGATGAAGAGCTGGCGAAACTGAAAGGCGATACGCTGGACGGCGAAACGGCCTTCCGTCTGTACGACACCTACGGCTTCCCGGTCGATCTGACGGCGGACGTATGCCGTGAGCGCAATATCAAAGTCGATGAAGCTGGCTTTGAAGCCGCAATGGAAGAGCAGCGCCGCCGCGCGCGCGAGTCCAGCGGTTTTGGCGCAGACTACAATGCGATGATCCGCGTCGATGGCAGCTCTGAATTTAAAGGCTATGACCATCTGGAACTGAACGGCAAAGTCACGGCGCTGTTTGTTGATGGTAAACCGGTTAACGCGATTGCCGCAGGTCAGGAGGCTGTCGTTGTTCTCAACGAAACGCCATTCTATGCGGAATCTGGCGGCCAGGTGGGGGATAAAGGCGAGCTGAAAGGCAACGGTTTTGCTTTCTCCGTACAGGATACGCAGAAATATGGTCAGGCAATTGGTCATCTCGGTAAGCTGACTACCGGTTCACTGAAAGTGGGCGACGGCGTAAAAGCAGAAGTGGACGAAGCTCGTCGTGCGCGTATTCGCCTGAACCACTCCGCTACACACCTTATGCACGCTGCGTTGCGCGAAGTATTGGGTACGCATGTGGCGCAGAAAGGCTCGCTGGTGAATGACAAAGCGTTGCGCTTCGACTTCTCCCATTTCGAAGCCATGAAACCGGCGGAAATCCGCGCGGTAGAAGATCTGGTCAATGCGCAAATTCGCCGCAACCTGCCGATCGAAACTAACATCATGGATCTGGAAGCCGCGAAAGCGAACGGTGCAATGGCACTGTTTGGCGAGAAGTATGATGAGCGCGTGCGTGTACTGAGCATGGGCGATTTCTCCACCGAACTGTGTGGCGGTACGCATGCTTCCCGCACCGGTGACATTGGTCTGTTCCGCATTGTGTCTGAATCCGGTACGGCGGCAGGTGTGCGTCGTATTGAAGCGGTGACCGGCGAAGGCGCTATTGCCAGCCTGCATTCGCAGAGCGATCAACTGCACGACATTGCACAGTTGCTGAAAGGCGATAGCCAGAACCTCGGCGATAAAGTCCGCACCGTCATTGAGCGTACTCGTCAGTTGGAAAAAGAATTGCAGCAGCTTAAGGAGCAGGCGGCCGCGCAGGAAAGCGCAAATCTGTCTGGTAAAGCTATCGATCTCAACGGCGTGAAACTCCTGGTCAGCGAACTGGCAGACGTCGAGCCGAAGATGCTGCGTACCATGGTGGATGATCTGAAGAATCAGTTGGGTGCTTCAGTCATTGTTCTTGCCACCGTGACCGAAGGAAAAGTTTCTCTGATAGCGGGCGTGTCGAAGGATGTGACCGATCGTGTGAAAGCAGGGGAATTGATTGGCATGGTTGCCCAGCAGGTCGGGGGTAAAGGCGGCGGACGTCCGGATATGGCGCAAGCCGGCGGTACCGATGCGGCCGCGCTTCCAGCAGCGCTCTCCAGCGTTAAAGAGTGGGTAAGCGCTAAACTGTCATAATTACAAAGCGAAAGCAGACGCCATAACCTTGCCGTTATGGCGTTATTGCCACTACGCTATTGATAACAAGAAAGTCAGGTTGAAGTCTTGTATATCGGCTAAACTTAGGTTTAACAGAATGTAATGCCGTGACTGCTTACACTTAGGTGTTTGTCATCGCTTACTTTTTGGCGTTATATGATGGATAATGCCGGGATACAGAGAGACCCGACTCTTTTAATCTTTCAAGGAGCAAAGAATGCTGATTCTGACTCGTCGAGTTGGTGAAACCCTCATGATTGGGGATGAGGTCACTGTGACTGTATTAGGAGTTAAAGGAAACCAGGTGCGCATTGGCGTTAACGCTCCTAAAGAAGTTTCCGTTCACCGTGAAGAGATCTACCAGCGTATCCAGGCTGAAAAATCACAGCAGTCAAATTACTGATGCAATTATCGCGTCTCGCTGTTTCCCGGCGAGACGCAACACCTCCTCCTGATTCTCCCTCTGTTTCGTTATCTTTTTATTTCACTTGTCCCGATTTTGCCGTTATCTGCCGTTTTTTACGTCTGCTCCATTGTCGTTTTTTCTCAGCGGTACGGTGGAAATTCTGCTGATAAAACATCCTTTTTGGGCTTTTTACAGGCTAATTGTCTGCGAAGTGTGCAAACGATTCAGGGGCAGGAAAAAGTGTTTGACTTATAAGTCCCAGAAAGTAATATGTGCGCCACGCAGCGACGATGAGCTCTCAACAAGTTCTTCGAAGCACTCGAAAGAGGCGTGTGGTGAGGTGGCCGAGAGGCTGAAGGCGCTCCCCTGCTAAGGGAGTATGCGGTCAAAAGCTGCATCCGGGGTTCGAATCCCCGCCTCACCGCCATTTTGCATCCGTAGCTCAGCTGGATAGAGTACTCGGCTACGAACCGAGCGGTCGGAGGTTCGAATCCTCCCGGATGCACCATCTTGTTCAGTGTAGCGAGGTAACGCGGCACTGAATCAGCGTTGTAAAGCAAGTTTTCCCGATGCATCCGTAGCTCAGCTGGATAGAGTACTCGGCTACGAACCGAGCGGTCGGAGGTTCGAATCCTCCCGGATGCACCATCTTCTGTGAAATAACAGCGTCTGTTCTTTCTGGGAGAGCGGTAATGAACGCAAGCACCATTCCCTCTCAAAAACTACCTTCTCTGATATCGATACCCCGTCCCCCGTTTCATTTCTGTTCAATTTGCCTGTTATGCACTGGCAGCGACAAAAATCCCTGTTTACGCTAAAGTAATCACCTGTTATCCAGTTTGTGAGAACACGATGTACGACCGTTATGCAGGGCTGATTTTTGATATGGATGGCACCATCCTGGATACTGAACCCACTCATCGTAAAGCCTGGCGTGAAGTGCTGGCGCGTTACGGGGTGCGCTTTGACGAGCAGGCCATGATCGGGTTGAACGGAGCGCCAACCTGGCGTATCGCACTATCGATTATTGAAGCTAATCAGGGCGATCTTGATCCTTATCTCCTTGCACAAGAAAAAACGGCAGCGGTAAAAGCAATGCTGCTGGATTCTGTACGCCCTTTACCGCTGATTGAGGTGGTAAAGGAGTGGCATGGGCGTCGCCCCCTGTCTGTTGGCACGGGCAGCGAAAGCGCTATCGCAGAAGCCTTACTGGCGCATCTTGGTCTGCGGCATTATTTCCATGCGGTCATTGCCGCCGATCACGTTCAGCACCACAAGCCGGCACCGGATACGTTTCTGCTCTGCGCTGAGCGAATGGGCGTGGAAGCAACGCAGTGTGTGGTGTTTGAAGATGCGGATTTTGGCATTCAGGCGGCGCGAGCGGCCGGAATGGACGTCGTGGATGTTCGCTTACTGTGAGTGACGCGCTGTCGCTTTTTTCGTTGTTTGCCAGCAGCTTTCTCAGCGCCACGCTTCTGCCGGGTAATTCGGAGGTGGTGTTGGTGACCATGCTGCTCTCTCACGTCAGTCAGCCCTGGCTTCTTGTTGTAATAGCAACAATGGGTAATAGCCTTGGAGGGCTGACTAACGTTATTCTTGGGCGTTTCTTTCCGCAGCGTAAAACCTCACGCTGGCAGGAAAAAGCGACTGACTGGCTCAAACGCTATGGCGCGGCTGCATTGCTGTTGAGCTGGGCGCCTGTAATAGGCGACTTACTGTGCCTGCTGGCGGGATGGATGCGCCTCTCGTGGGGGCCAGTATTGATTTTTCTGTGCCTTGGGAAAGCGTTGCGCTATGTGGCTATTGCCAGCGTAACGCTGCAGGGTATGACGTGGTGGCACTAATTGGATTGAGTGAGTGACCTTTAATCGTCAACCATTACAATTATGCTTAATAAAATGATTATGACAGGCGGGAGGTCAATTTGATCCCGGACGTATCTCAGGCGTTGTCCTGGCTGGAAAAACATCCTCAGGCGCTTAAAGGCATGCAACGCGGCCTTGAGCGTGAAACGTTACGCGTTAATGCGGACGGTTCTCTGGCGACGACCCGCCATGCGGCAACGCTTGGCTCTGCATTAACCCATAAATGGATCACCACCGATTTTGCCGAAGCATTGCTGGAGTTTATTACTCCGGTGGATGGCGATATCGATCATATGCTAACGATTATGCGCGATATTCATCGCTACACCGCCCGCCAGATTGGCGACGAGCGTATGTGGCCGCTGAGTATGCCGTGCTATATCAAGGACGGTCAGGATATTGAGCTGGCCCAGTACGGCACTTCAAATATCGGCCGCCTGAAAACCCTCTATCGCGAAGGGCTGAAAAACCGTTATGGCGCGCTGATGCAAACCATATCCGGCGTGCATTACAACTTCTCATTGCCGATGGCATTCTGGGAAGCAAAAGGTGGCGGCACTGATAAAGAAACAGTATCGGACGGTTATTTCCGCCTGATCCGTAACTATTACCGCTTTGGTTGGGTGATCCCGTATCTGTTTGGCGCTTCTCCGGCGATTTGCTCGTCCTTCCTGCAAGGGAAACCGACCTCGCTGCCGTTCGAGAAAATGCCGAATGGCATGTACTATCTGCCCTACGCAACCTCTCTGCGTTTGAGCGATTTGGGGTACACCAACAAGTCGCAAAGTAACCTCGGCATCACCTTTAATAATCTGCACGATTATGTGGCGGCGCTGAAACGCGCGATTAAAACGCCTTCTGAAGAGTACGCCAAAATTGGTTTGAAGAAAGAGGGTAAATACCTGCAAATCAATACCAATATCCTGCAGATTGAAAATGAGCTGTATGCACCCATTCGTCCGAAACGCGTGACCCGCAGCGGCGAAACGCCGTCTGATGCCCTGCTGCGTGGGGGGATTGAGTACATTGAGGTCCGTTCGTTGGACATTAACCCGTTCACGGCGATTGGCGTCGATGAGCAACAGGTACGCTTCCTCGATCTGTTTATGGTCTGGTGCGCGCTGGCTGATGCGCCGGAAATGAGCAGCGACGAACTGCTCTGTACGCGTAAAAACTGGAACCGCGTGATCCTTGAAGGACGCAAACCGGGCCTTACGCTGGGTATGGGCTGTGAAACTGCGCAGTTCCCGCTTGCCCAGGTCGGCAAAGATCTGTTCCTCGATCTGAAACGTGTGGCGCAGACACTGGATGGCGTGTACGGTGGCAAAGCGTACGAAAATGTATGTGACCAGTTGGTTGCCAGCTTTGACGATCCGGAATTAACGTTCTCAGCGCGCATTTTGCGCTCTATGATTGATAATGGGATCGGCGGAACAGGTAAAGCGCTGGGCGATCAGTATCGTTCTCAGTTGCGTGAAGAGCCGCTGGAAGTGCTGCGAGAAGAAGATTTTATCGCCGAATGCAAAGCATCGCTGGTGCGTCAGCAGGAAGTGGAAGCCGGTGATACCGAGTCTTTTGATGCGCTTTTAGCGCGGCACGCCTGACAGAAAAGAAAAAGGCCACATCGCTGTGGCCAAAATTTCATCTCTGAAAGTCAGGGATGATGATAACAAATGCGCGTCTTTCATATACTCAGACTCGCATGGGAAAAAAGAGTTCATTTTATTTTTAAAAAATCACTATCGGAGGTGACTAAATGCCATTGTTGGATAGCTTCACTGTCGATCATACCCGTATGGAAGCCCCTGCTGTCCGTGTTGCTAAGACCATGGACACGCCGCATGGCGACACCATCACCGTATTCGACCTGCGTTTCTGCGTGCCCAATAAAGAAGTTATGCCGGAAAAAGGCATTCATACTCTTGAGCATCTGTTTGCCGGTTTTATGCGTAACCATCTCAACGGCAATGGCGTTGAGATCATTGATATCTCCCCGATGGGCTGCCGGACAGGCTTCTATATGAGTCTGATCGGCACACCGGAAGAACAGCGTGTTGCCGAGGCATGGAAAGCGGCGATGGCGGATGTACTCAAGGTTAAAGATCAGAATCAGATCCCGGAACTGAACGTTTACCAGTGCGGCACCTACCTGATGCACTCGCTGGAGGAAGCACAGGAAATTGCGCGTCATATCCTCGATCGCGATGTTCGTGTTAACAGCAACGAAGAGCTGGCCCTGCCGAAAGAGAAACTGCAGGAATTGCATATTTAGTGCTGTGCCGCCTTCCCGTAACGAGAAGGCGGCTCTATTTTTCCCCTTCTTCTGCTTCCTGTTATTTATAATATTTATCGTTTTTGTTTTATATATTTAACCGGATAATGCCTCGCTAAATCTCCCTTTGCCTTCAGTTGTTATTTGAAATTTGTCGTGATAGTTTGCTTTCGCCGTTTTGTCCGGTGGCTGTCTGCGTAATATATTTTTCTGTTAAATATATTTTATGGAAATAATTCTCTCAGGGTATGAGGATAGTATGCGTATATCTCTTTCTTTGGTCTTGTGCTTATCAATGTGTTTATCTTTAACCGCCTGCGTGAAGTCAAAACCGCCCGCTGTGGTGCAGGATGCGCCGCAGAAGCAGCAGGCACAGAAGTGCTATGATTTATTAACGGCGTTAAAAGGTCTCGACAATGCCACGTTTCAGATCTACCAGCAGCAATTCAGTACTATTAATAAAAGTTACGAGGTTTATAAGAGAAACGAAAAAAATATTGATAAGAACTCTGCTGAGATTATGAAACTGGAAATCGATAATAAAATTAATGTTGTTTGTTCGCGTGTCCGCAGTGCGGTATTTACAGATATGTCCCGTCGTGCCAATGAACTGAATCAATTATGAAAAAACAATTACTTTTAACGATGGGGCTTCTGTCTGTTATTTCCTTTTCGCGGGGATATGCTGCGCCCACGGCATTGCTCGATCGACTCATGGAAGACGGTATTATTCGCGATGAACCGGTCTCTCTCTTTCCCGCCCGTGAGCAGACGCCGGTTGCTGCTCCTTCTCAGCAAACACCTCCCACATCGGCTGAGCGAGTTCAACCCGATGACGACAATAACGCTCGGAAGAAAGTGACCGATCAATTGGCCCGTATTGCGACTCTGGAAGCAAAGCTGCAACAATCTGAAGCGGCGAAAGCCCGCGCTGAACAACAGATCATGGCATTACAGGCAAAGCAGAGTGCAACAGCGCCCGTTTTCTCACTGGAGGCCAATAAGGGTGAACTGGCGAGAGTAAACTATGCCTGGGGCGTCTGGTTCGCCGCGAAAGCGCAGTTGGAAAGTCGCGCGCTGAAGGATGTTGGTAAAGCATTCGTAGCGCAGGCGTTTCTGCAAGGCGTAAAGGACAGGTTCGAAAATCATTTACAGATGCGCGATAGCGATATTGACCGTACTCTCGCGACGCTGAATAAACAGATAAACGATGCCAGACAACGCGAAATGACGCGCAATAAAAAACAGGGCGAACAACTCCTTGCCAGTGCCGCCAGGCAGAAAGGCGCTGTGCGGGAGAGTAATGGCGCTGTCTATCTGGTTGAGAACAAAGGCCAGGGCGCAATGGTGAAGGACAGCGATACCATTCGTTTTAAAGTGGATGAAAAGATCAGCACCGGGCAGATCCTCAGCCGTGGCGAGGTGAGTCATGGTCGTGTCAGTGAGCTTCCGGTCGTTATGCGTACCGGCGTGAAGAAGCTGGCCGTTGGCGGGCGGGTAACCATGCATGTGCCCGGTGAACTGGCCTACGGCGAAGAGGGGATCCCTGGTGTGGTGCCCCCGGGCGTGGTTTCGGTGATCACGCTGGATGTGCTTGCCATTGAGCCATAACAAAATCGCCTCCCTAAAGGAGGCGATTGTTTTTGAGCATCAGTGCGCGCCGCCACCGCCGCCGCCCGCGCCAAACGGGGGTTTCGCAAACCAGACCAGGCCGAGCAGGATCAGGAACACTCCGGCAGAGAACCAGAAAATCTCGTTGGCGGAGATAATCAGCCCCTGGTTCGTGATCTGCTGCGCAATCCAGCCGGATGCCTGCTGTTGCGACATACCCATACCTTGCAGTTGATTATAAATCTCCTGCGCGTTCGGGTTATACGGATTCACCGACTCCGTAAGCTGCGCGTGGTGCATCGACTCACGGTTGGTCCACAAGGTTGTGGTAATCGACGTCCCGATGGAGCCTGCCAGTGTACGCGCAAAGTTCGACAGACTTGATGCTGCCGCCAGGCGCTCCGGTGGCAAACCAGACAGCGTGATGGTCGTCAGTGGCATAAAGAAGCACGCCACCGCAAAGCCCTGGATAAACTGCGGCCAGGCAGATGCGCCAAAATCCATCCCCGGTTCAAACGTATATGCACGCCAGTAGAAGCACACTGCGTACATAATAAAACTGAACGTGACCAGACGGCGCATATCCAGCTTATGGGCAAAACGCCCGATGATCGGCGACAGCAGTACCGGGATCACCCCAACTGGCGCAGACGCCAGGCCTGCCCACGTAGCGGTGTAGCCATAGACCTCCTGCAACAATTGCGGCAGCAGGACAATCGCGCCGAAATAGAGCATGTAAGCAAGGCTGATGCACAGACAGCCGATGGTAAAGTTGCGCGACTTGAATAACGACAGGTCGACTATCGGGTTTTCGTCGGTCAGTTCCCAAACCACAAGGAAACTTATCGAAATGACGGCGACAATCGTCAGGACGATAATCTCTGTGGAGTTGAACCAGTCCAGCTCTTTACCCTGATCGAGCATCACCTGCAAACTACCGATACCAATCACCAGCAATGCCAGACCGACGCCATCGATCCGGCGCTGTTCCGTACGGGTTTCCCGACCGCGCAGGCTTTGCAGGGTCATCAGCACCACCGCAATACCTATCGGCACGTTGATAAAGAAGATCCAACCCCAATGGTAATTATCACTGATATAACCGCCGAGAATCGGCCCGCAGATAGGCGCGACAATCACCGTCATTGACCACAGCGCCAGCGCAATCGAACGTTTCGCCGGTGGATAGTTACTCAGCAACAGGCTCTGCGACAGCGGGATCAGCGGCCCGGCGACAATCCCCTGAATCACGCGGAAGAAGATCAGCATACTCAGGCTGTTCGACATGCCGCATGCCCAGGAGGCGATGGCGAAGGCTACTGTAGACCAGAGGAACAGTTTCACTTCCCCGACGCGCTTTGCCAGCCAGCCGGTGATCGGGATCGAGATGGCGTTCGCCACCCCAAACGAGGTGATAACCCAGGTCCCCTGGCTCAGTGATGAGCCAAGGTTCCCGGCGATAGTCGGAATAGCAACGTTAGCGATGGTGGAATCCAGCACCTGCATGAAGGTCGCGAGCGACAACGCAATGGTCATAATGACCAGTTGCGCGCCTTCCAGCGGTTTCTGTTGCATTGCACTCACCTCAGATTAACCGGCGTTGGCTTTCACGATGTTATCGATCAATGTATTGACCGGTTCGAGGCTGATTTCCCTGGCGTTACTTTCATACGCCGGGCTGGTGCGAACCTGGCTTGCCAGCACCTGACCTTCACGTTCTGAGGTGTCCACTTTCACCAGCGTGGAGAGACCAATACGCAGCGGATGATCGGCAAGTTGCTTCGCATCCAGCTCAATACGTACCGGCAAACGCTGCACCACTTTGATCCAGTTACCGGTGGCGTTCTGCGCAGGCAACAGCGAGAAGGCACTGCCGGTACCCATATCCAGCCCGACAACCTTACCGCTGTATTTTACCTCGTCGCCGTAAATGTCGCTGACGACGGTCGCCGTCTGACCAATGCGCATATGCGCAAGCTGGGTCTCTTTAAAGTTGGCGTCCACCCACAGATTAGTGGCCGGAACCACCGCCATTAAGGACGTTGTCGGGCTGATCTGTGCGCCGGGTTGTACCGCGCGGCGGGAGACGTAACCCGTAATTGGGCTCACGATTTTGGTACGTTGCAGCGCCAGCCAGCTATTACGCACTTCGGTCGCTGCCTGTTTAACTGCCGGCTGATCTTCCAGAGGGGTGTCGAGGATGATCGCCTGGTTGGCGTTAAACTGCTGCACTGCCACGTCCAGCTCGGCTTGCGCGCTGGCAACCGCGTCACGGGCATGTTGCAGCTCTTCGCGGCCAATCAGGTTAGCGCTGCCCAGCGGTACGCGACGGTTAAAGTCGCTCTGTGCCTGGGCGAGAGCGGTTTTTTTCAGCTCTATGCTCGCTTGCAACTGCTTGCTGTTGATGATGGACTGGCGGGTTTGACGGACGCTGCTGGCCAGGCCAGTCTGCGCTTTTTCAAACGCTTGCTGTGCATCGGTCGCATCGAGCGTGACCAGCACATCCCCCTGTTTGACGAAGTCGGTATTGTCGGCCCAGACTTTCGTCACGCTGCCGGATACCTGCGCCATGATTTGTACCTGGTTCCCTGCCACGTAGGCGTCATCTGTCTCTTCAAAATGACGCAGTACCAAAAACCAATAAATCCCGTATGCCACGGCAATAACAATAAAGAGCAAGGTCAGAAGCAGAAGGGCACCTTTACGTTTACCTTTCTTTTTGACCGGTTGCTGCGGGGTTTGGCTCTCCGCATTTGCGCTCATGCTTTTCTCCACGATCTTCTTATTTCATATCGGCAATGCCGACCTGTTTTCGCCAAAAAGGCCAGCAGCAAAAGCTGCCAGCCAGCTTGTCTGTATTCTTATATCCTGGATAGTCGAGCGTCTTATCGCGTTAGCGCAACGCCTCGAGAATGACGTCGTCTTCTTCCATCTGGTCGAGACGTGTCAGGAGTTTACGGGTGATATGCTCAAGCTGATCTTTTTCAGCGACGCTGAGAGAAGACCAGAGTTGATGCAGGCAATTATGCTGCGGAGGCAGCACCTGACGCAGAAAATCGTGACCTTTGTCGGTCAGTTGCAGGTGCAGACAACGGCGATCATTGTCGCTTTCGCGACGCTCAATCCAGCCACGCTTTTCCAACTCATCGGCGATGCGCGTGGCGTTGGTGCGCGATGAACCCAGCGCACTGCTCAATTCAGACGGCTGAATACTATGGTTTTCCTGGGATTCCAGCGTAATTAATGCCATAAACAGCGTTTCGTTGATGCCCTGCGCTTTCAACATTTTGTTGCGGTTTTCCAGCAACTTGCCCTGCATATGCATACACAGACGCGTTAACAGAATCTCTTGAAAAGGGAAATCCTCGTAGCGGCTGGCGCGAAACTTAAGCATTTGTTCAATGGGCGTAAAAGAACTATCCATTTTGGGCATAACCTCATTAATTGCAGTCGATATAGTAACGACAGTGACAAATAAAGTAAATGTATTATTTGTGCTAATAAATTTGCCTTATCTATACATCTGTCAGCAGTTTCCAGGCGATTCCGTACGCAAGCGCGCTCAGTAACGTGGGGGTAATAATGCTGCGCGTTTTCCAGAAGCTCACGCCAAGCACCGCGAAACCCACCAGTGTCGGTAGCAGGCGGCGGTCATCGGCCATGATATCCGGCATGCAGGAGACCACCAGTAAGGCGCAAATAGACGCAATACCGATGGTGTCGAGCAGCACGGCAGTCACACCGCGTCTCGCCGGGCGAGACTGCACGGTGCGGATGCGCAGGGGCAGGTAGCGAAATAAAAAATTTACCCCGCCGACCAGTAATCCAAGGAGCAGTACGTCAGGACTCATCGGGCGTTCCCTGGTAAAACGCTTGCACCAGCGCGGTCAGACAACCGGCGACAATCCCGGCCAGAATGGCCGCCGGGATCGAAAACAGCGTGACACCAGCCAACGCGCCAAGCAGTGCTGCTGTGACGGCGGGGGCTTGTTTCCGCTGGAACGACGCCAGCAGAAAGCTCATAAATAATGCAGGTAACATAAAACTCAGTGCTGACTCCACCGCCGGATAGCCTTCCAGTAAGCCACTACCGGAAAACGCGCCCAGCACGGTACCCAATACCCACGAAAACCACGAACAGAAGGCGATGCCGATCATCCACTCCTCGCTCCAGCGGCGGTTATTGCGCACCAGTTTGGCGGTGGCGGCGGCAAAAACTTCGTCCGTCAGACCAAAGGCCCAGATAGCGGTTTTGGGGTTTTTGAGCGGGGACACAATACGGCTGCGCAGTGACGGGCCATACAGCACATGGCGGACGTCCATCGCCATGACGGTCAGGGCGGCAACCCATAAGGCGCTACCCGCGGCGAGCATCGTGGTGATCACAAACTGACTGGCGCCGGCGTAAATAATGCAGGAGAAAAAGACGCTTTCAAGGGGAGTAAAACCGAGTTTGGTGGCATTCATGCCAAAAGCAAACGCAACTGGAACGTAGCTTAATACAATGGGAAGACTGTCTTTGATACCTTCCTGTAACGTGGCCGTACTCACGGCACTGACGTCTGTTGGTGTTGCTGAGCTATCCATAGTGTTTGTTATATATCACCCACGTTAATATAACCGGGATAAACAAGTCCCTTAACCTTAACAGACTAAGGCGCGCCTTAACACCCCGGTTTTTCTCCGAAACCGCGAAACGTGGGCGGTTGCTTACATCGCAGCCTCCTGACGATGAAATCCTCGCCACCACACCAGCAGGTTTACCATCGCAAGCAGACTGCCCGCTGCGCAAACGCCGCTCCACCCGGCATGTTGCCAGGCGGACGCGGAGATCAGTGAACCCGCCGCACCGCCAATAAAGTAGCTGGTCATATACCCGGCGGTCAGGCGATTACGCGCATCGGGCTTGACGCGGTAAATCACCGTCTGGTTGGTGATATGCACTCCCTGTACCGTGAGATCCAGCACAATGATGCCCACTATCAGCGCGATAACTGAGCTGTGACCGAGCCAGATAGCCACCCACGACAGCAGCAACAGGAGCAGGCCACCGGTCGTGGTGAGATGCGATTTTCCTCTGTCCGCCAGTCCGCCTGCCTGCCGTGCGCCTAATGCTCCGGCCGCGCCGACCAGGCCAAACAAGCCAATCACCGCTTCTGAGAAGTGAAACGGCGGCGAGGCAAGTAAAAAGGCCATCGACGTCCACAAGATGCTGAAGTTCGCAAAGCTCAGACAACCCAGCATAGCGCGGGTGCGCAGCAGTTTATCGCCAGCAAACAGTGTAAACACTGACGCCAGTAGTTGCAGGTAATTGAGATGCGTGTCCTGTTTGACCTTTGGCAGACCGCGCCACAGCGCCAGTGCCATCGATACCATTAATACGCTGGCGACCCAGTAGACGGTGCGCCAGCCGCCAAGACTGGCAAGCAACCCGGCAACCGTTCGCGCCAGCAGAATACCCAGCAACAGGCCACTCATGATGGTGCCAACCACTTTGCCGCGTTTATCCGGGGTGGCGAGCGTCGCTGCCAGCGGCACGAGAATTTGCGCCACTACAGAGAATAATCCCGTCAGCGCGGTCCCCAGGATCATCAGCGCCAGCGAGGAACTGCTGGCGGTGATAAGCATCCCACCTGCGGCAAGCAGCGTCATCACAACGATCAGCGTACGGCGCTCAAACATGTCACCAAGCGGCACCAGGAACAGTAACCCGGCGGCATAACCGAGCTGGGCTGCGGTGACAATAAAGCCGGCCTGATTCGGCGAGAGCGAAAACGCGTGTGCGATGGTATCGAGCAGGGGTTGTGCGTAATAGTTGCTGGCTACGGCAAGGCCGGTTGCAACGGACATCAGTGCAATAAGAGACGGGCTAAGGCCCTGATTGGGTTTGACCATAGGAGTGATAAATTTGCCTGTGATTTCGTCAGAAATTCATCATAACCAATGGGTAGGCGTTTGTGAGAATGATCGCGTGTCGGAAAGTGCGGTGAAAGACCTTCCCCTCACCCCGGCCCTCTCCCCAAAGGGGAGAGGGAGAAAAAAATAGGTGCAGGTCAGCCAGGGAGGAGGGGGAAAAAACAAAGGGGGGAGGGGGAATAAAAATATGTGCTGTCGGCTCCCTCTGTGCAAAGGAGAGAGCAAGAGGTTGGAAGGGTACGATCTGCCCCCTCTCCCCAAAGGTGAGAGCAGAAAGTTATAAGGGCTCGATCTGTCCCCTCTCCCCAAAGGTGAGAGCAGGAAGTTGTAAGGACTCGATCTATCCTCTCTCCCCAAAGGTGAGAGCAGAAAGTTATAAGGGCTCGATCTGTCCCCTCTCCCCAAAGGTGATAGCAGGAAGCTATAAGGACTCGATCCGTCTCCTCTCCCCAAAGGTGATAGCAGGAAGTTGTAAGGACTCGATCCGTCCCCTCTCCCTGTGGGAGAGGGTAAGGGTGAGGGGAAATGCCTTACTTCTGCGCGGCCAGCGCCTCTTTCACCCAGCCATCAAACTGCTGCTGGTGGGCTTTGATCCAACCATCAACATGGCCCTGAATATCTGCTTCCGACGCTTTACCCGCATGCATCATCGCATTCTGTGCATTGATGTCGGCAATGGGCAATTTCATTACTGAGAAGAGTTTCGCCGCCGCCGGGTTTTTCTCCGCCCAGGCTTTGTTTGCCACGATGTGCATAGTGTTGACCGGGAACCCATAGTTCATGCCATTCGGCAGTTTGGTGTCGATATTTTTCTGCTCGCCCGGCAGCGAAGAGAACGGCACCTGCAACCAGACCACATCTTTACCCGGTTTCAACACATCGCTCACCCAGTACGGTGTCCAGGTGTAGTAAAGAATGGGTTTGCCTTCTTTATAGCGGGTAATGGTGTCAGCCATCATTGCCGCGTAGTTACCCTGGTTATGCACCACATTGTTGCTCAGACCATAGGCATCAATCTGGTGATTAATCACCGCTTCACAACCCCAGCCCGGCGTGCAACCGGTCAGGTCCGCTTTACCGTCGCCATTGGTGTCGAACAGCCTGGCGATTTTCGGATCTTTCAACTGATCAATACTTTTAATGTGGTACTGCTCAGCCGTTTTCTTATCGATCAGGTAACCTTGCGCTGCGCCGGTGACGAAAGTGCCTTCACGGTAGAATTTCTTGTCGCCTCCGGCAGCGGCGTACATATCGTCATGCAGAGGCTGCCAGTTTACGGCGGTGAAGGTCACATCGCCTGCGGCCAGTGACGTATAGCCAACGTTGTAATCGACTTCACTCGGTTTATTGACGGTGTAGCCTAGTTTTTCCAGCCCGCGGCTTACCAGCAGAGTCTGAAAGGCTTCTTCTGAAATGGTGCTTTGAAAAGGTTGCACGGTGATGCCTTTGCCGGGCAGCTCAGCCTCTGCGGCGAACGTGCTGGTGGAGACAAGGGTGGCGAACGCTGTGGCAAAAAGTACGCTATGTCGCATCGTTGTTCCTTATTTTCAGGTGGGATACTGGACGCCCGGCGCATATTGCACCGGGCAGCGGGATTAGCGGGTGAATGGCCGGGTCAGCAGACCCAGCGGGCCGGTCTGATACCAGCGACGATTGCCCCGACTGCGGGCATCGCGGCCGACAGCCTGCGTCAGGCGGTCGAGAATAATGGCAAGGATCACAATTCCTACCCCGCCAACGGTAGCCAGCCCCATATCAAGACGACCAATACCGCGAAGTACCATCTGGCCAAGCCCGCCAACGGCGATCATCGAGGCGATCACTACCATGGAGAGGGCAAGCATCAACGTCTGGTTAATTCCCGCCATAATGGTGGGCATGGCCAGTGGTAATTGCACTTTAAACAACATTTGTCGCGGGCTGGCACCAAATGAGCGCGACGCTTCAATCAAATCGGCCGGCACCTGGTTAATGCCGAGGATCGTCAGTCGTACCACCGGTGGCAGGGCAAAGATAATCGTTACCACTACCCCCGGCACATTACCGATGCCGAACAACATCACAATCGGCACCAGGTAAACAAACGCCGGGGTGGTTTGCATGGCATCCAGCAGTGGACGGATAATTTTTGCCGCCCGCTGGCTGCGCGCCAGCCAGATCCCCAACGGCAGACCGATGACAACACAAAACAGCAGCGCGGTCAGCACCAGCGCCAGTGTGACCATGGCCTGTGACCAGGCACCAATCGCGCCAATGGCGATCAGGGAGACCAGCGTGGCAATGCCCATTCCCGCGCTGCTCATCTGCCAGGCGATCAACGAGAAAACAATGATTGCCACTGGCGCAGGCATGCCCAGCAACAACTGCTGGAAGGTGCTGAGAATGTAATCCACCGGAATGCGGATCCCCTGGAACAGCGGCCGGAAATGCACCACTACCCAGTCGATCCCTTGTGTTACCCAACTGTCCAGCGGGATCAGCGTCTTATGGAATGGATCCATAATGTTGAAATGTTCCGGCGCAGGTGCCGGGGTGCTGTTTAGCCAGTCTGTACCGCCGCCACTGGCGGGGGGCGACGAAGCGCCGCCGCCCCAGGCGTCGGCGCTTCGTGCTGCATTGTCTGCCGCTGGCGCGCTATCCCATGGGTTATTTGCATCAGCCATTGTTTGCCCCCTCGCGATCTAAAGCCTGTAGCAGCATCCGTTTTGAGATGATGCCCACGTACTGTTGTTCTTCACCGATAACCGGGACAGCGCAGGGCGCTTGTCCGACATGGGAGAGCAACTCGCTGAGCGGCGTTTCGGCCTCCACGGCAAGCGGGGAGTCAATTAACGCCGCATCGATACCCAGATTCTGCCCTAAGGCTTCTTTCAGGGAGTCGATGGAGACAATGCCGACAAATCGATTGCCGCGTTCGACGACATAACCGTATTCACGATCGTCATCCTGCAACATTTTCAGTGCGGATCGCGGGCCGAAGCCTGGTGTTTTACGGATTAAGCCCACCGGCGTACGGCGCGCAATATCTTTTGCGCTAAATACCTGGCTAATATCCACGCCACGGAAGAAGGTACGTACATAATCATTGGCCGGATTATTTAAAATCTCGTCCGGCGTACCGACCTGCACCACTTCACCGTTTTGCATAATGGCGATGCGATCGCCAATACGCATGGCCTCGTCCAGATCATGGGAAATAAATACCACGGTGCGTTGATGTTTCGCTTGCAGTTTTACCAGTTCATCCTGCATTTCCGTGCGAATTAATGGGTCGAGCGCCGAGAAGGCTTCGTCCATTAATAAAATATCGGGATTGATCGCTAATGCACGCGCCAGACCAACACGTTGACGCATACCGCCAGAGAGTTCATCCGGCCAGGCATGGGCATAATTTTCCAGTCCCACCTGACGCAACGCATCCCGCGCTTTTTCCTCGCGCTCTTGTGCTGTCGCACCGGCTAATTCCATACCAAACGCGGTATTTTCCAACACCGTCATATGAGGCATTAGCGCAAATGACTGGAAGACCATCGCGATCTTTTTCCTGCGCACCTCGCGCAACTCAGCGTCCGATATTTTGGCGATATCCACGCCATCAATCAGCACCTGCCCGCGGGTGGGTTCAATCAGGCGATTGAGAAGGCGTACCATAGTGGATTTACCCGATCCGGATAACCCCATGATGACAAATATCTCGCCTTCTTCAATGGCCAGACTGGCGTCTTTCACGCCAAGCGACAGACCCGTTTTTTCAAGAATTTGCTCTTTTGAAAGACCTTTTTCAATATATTTGAAGGCCCGCTGCGGGTGCTCGCCAAATATCTTGTAGAGGTTCTTCACTTCTAATTTAATTGCCATGCAATAAGAGAGTTCCTGTTATTTATTGTGTCGATATAATACCCGGTGATAATAATTAACTGGCCATACCCTAACATACTCAGAATCTGAGACAACCCTGAATTTCCTCAGACGGTGAATTTGCGCCGTGCAGAATCGCCGCCATTTACCATGAAATAAGGGCTGACGGTGGGTGATCATTTTTTTGTATTCATCGGGAAATCGCACCTGAAATGTGAGAATTCAGGCGAAAATGACAGTTCAATTACAGTGTAGAAGTTATGGGGATATTGTGCCGGATATTTCGGCTATATGCGGGAATTAACGATATCCTTTTTAATTTGACGGTTATTATCATTTTCCTGAAAAAAGAAATATTCCCTCTCCGAAAAGAGGGAAGGGCAGGGGGTCAGAAGTTCCAGTCTTCATCTTCGGTTTCGACCGCTTTACCCATCACATAGGAGGAGCCTGAGCCGGAGAAGAAGTCATGGTTTTCATCGGCATTGGGCGAGAGCGCGGCGAGGATCGCCGGGTTCACTTCCGCCATTTCCGCCGGGAACAGCGCCTCATACCCCAGATTCATTAACGCTTTATTGGCGTTGTAGCACAGAAAGGCTTTTACATCCTCAGCCCAGCCGCTGTCCGCGTACAGATCGTCGGTATAGACCAGTTCGTTATCATAGAGATCCATCAGCAGTTCCAGCGCGAAGTTCTTCAACTCTTCACGTTTTTCACTACTGACTTTTTCCAGCCCTTTCTGATACTTATAGCCAATATAGTAACCGTGCACTGCCTCGTCGCGAATGATCAGACGAATCAGGTCAGCCGTGTTGGTCAGCTTGCCGCGGCTCGACCAGTACATCGGTAACCAAAAACCGGAATAGAACAGAAAAGATTCAAGAAACACGCTGGCGATTTTTTTCTTCAGGGGTTCATCGGCGCGGTAGTGCGCCAGAATCAGCTGCGCTTTACGCTGTAACGCCGGGTTATCTTCGCTCCAGGCATAGGCGGCATCCACATCTTTGCTCTGGCAGAGCGTAGAGAAAATCGAGCTGTAGGAGCGGGCATGCACCGCTTCCATAAAGCTGACATTGGATAACACCGCCTCTTCGTGCGGGGTGATAGCGTCATCCATCAGCGCCGGTGCACCCACGGTGTTTTGAATGGTATCGAGCAGCGTCAGGCCTGTGAATACGCGGATCGTCAGTTGCTGCTCCGCCGGGCTTAAGCTTTGCCAGGCGGGGATATCATTCGACAGGGGCACTTTTTCTGGCAACCAGAAGTTGCTGGTCAGGCGGTTCCATACTTCGAGGTCTTTATCATCCTGGATTTTGTTCCAGTTCACCGCGCTAACGCGTGACAGTTGGCTCATCCTTTTCTCCTTACAGCGCGCAGGACACGCAGCCCTGGATCTCGGTACCTTCCAGCGCGAGCTGGCGCAGGCGAATGTAATACAGTGTCTTGATACCTTTCTTCCACGCGTAGATTTGCGCTTTGTTGATGTCACGAGTGGTGGCGGTGTCTTTAAAAAACAGCGTCAGCGACAGCCCCTGATCCACATGGCGCGTGGCTTCAGCGTAGGTGTCGATGATCTTCTCTGGCCCAATCTCATACGCATCTTCGTACAGCGCCAGGTTCTCGTTGGTCATAAACGGTGCGGGATAATAAACACGTCCGGTTTTGCCTTCCTTGCGGATCTCAATTTTCGAGACAATCGGGTGAATGCTTGATGTCGCATGGTTGATATACGAGATGGATCCGGTAGGCGGTACTGCCTGCAGGTTCTGGTTATAGATACCGTAACGCATCACATCGTCGCGCAGTTGTTGCCACATCTCACGCGTAGGAAGCGTGATGCCGGAATGGGCAAACAGCGCACGGACTTTCTCTGTTTTCGGTTGCCAGTCGCCTTCCAGGTACTGGTTGAAATAGTCACCGCTGGCATAACGCGATGTTGGGAACCCGGCGAAATATTGCCCACGCTCGCGGGCAATCATCATCGAGGTGTGCAGCGCGTGCCAGGTGACGGTGTAAAAATAGAAGTTGGTGAAATCCAGCCCTTCCGGGCTGCCATAGGCAATGCCTTCTCGCGCCAGGTAACCGTGAAGATTCATCTGCCCAAGCCCAATGGCGTGCGAGGCGGCGTTACCGCTTTCCACCGAGGGCACCGAACGGATGTGGCTCATATCGGACACGGCTGTCAGACCACGAATGGCGGTTTCCACCGTGCGGCCAAAATCCGGTGAATCCATGGTATGGGCAATATTCAGCGAACCGAGGTTGCAGGAGATATCGTGGCCGGTATTGGCGTAATCGAGATTTTCATCAAACGTCGAGGCGCTGTTAACCTGCAAAATCTCCGAACAGAGGTTGCTCATATTGATGCGCCCGGCAATGGGATTCGCACGGTTCACCGTATCTTCAAACATGATGTACGGATAGCCGGACTCAAACTGGATCTCCGCCAGGGTCTGGAAGAAATCGCGGGCGTTAATGTAGCTTTTACGCACACGTTCATCGGCCAGCAATTGGTCGTACATGTCGCTAATGGCGACGTCGCCGAACGGCTTGCCGTACAAACGTTCAACATCATACGGCGAGAAGAGCGCCATTTGCGCGTTCTCTTTCGCCAGTTGGAAAGTGATATCCGGAATGACAACGCCCAGTGAAAGGGTTTTGATGCGGATTTTTTCGTCGGCATTTTCGCGCTTGGTATCCAGAAAACGCAAAATATCCGGATGATGGGCGTGCAGATAGACCGCGCCCGCGCCCTGGCGCGCGCCCAACTGGTTGGCGTAAGAGAAGGCGTCTTCCAGCATTTTCATCACCGGGATCACCCCGGATGACTGGTTTTCGATACGCTTAATCGGCGCGCCTGCTTCCCGTAGATTAGAGAGCAGAAATGCCACGCCGCCGCCGCGTTTCGACAGCTGTAACGCCGAGTTCACCGCACGACCAATGGATTCCATATTGTCTTCAATACGCAGCAGGAAGCAGGAGACCAGTTCGCCACGCTGCTGTTTGCCGCAGTTGAGGAAAGTTGGCGTGGCGGGCTGGAAGCGTCCGGAGAGGATCTCCTCTGTTAGCTGCTGAGCCAGCGCCTGGTCACCCTGCGCCAGTGTCAGCGCCACCATGCAGGCGCGGTCTTCAAAATGTTCCAGATAACGTTTGCCGTCGAAGGTCTTCAGCGTATAGCTGGTGTAAAACTTCCACGCGCCGAGGAAGGTCTGGAAACGAAAACCGCTGGCGTGCGCGTTGGCAATCAGATCGACCACAAAGGCGCGGTCATAGCGCGCCAGCACGCTTTCATCGTAATAACCTTCCGATACCAGGTCGTTGAGGCGCTCATCCTGACTGGCGAAAGTCACGGTATTGGGGTGGACGTGCGTCGCCATAAAGGCATCAACGGCCTGATGGTCTTTATCAAACTGAATGCGGCCGTCTTTATCATAAAGATTCAGCATTGCATTCAGCGCATGGTAATCGGGTGCGCTTTGCATCATGCGCTCTGCGGTTGTCGTAGCCAAAATTCGCTTACTCCTTTACGCACGTTGTCGATGTCCTGCGAGGTTCCCATCAGCTCAAAACGGTACAGATACGGGACACCGCATTTTTGCGACACCACATCACCTGCACGGCCATACGCCTCGCCGAAGTTACGGTTGCCGGAAGCAATCACACCGCGGATCAATGCACGGTTGTGCGGATCGTTTAAAAAGCGGATCACCTGACGGGGGACAGCGCCAGCCGTACCACCACCGCCATAGCTGGGAACCACCAGGATATAGGGTTCGTCTACCTGGATACGCTCGCGCTCGTTCAGCGGGATGCGCACTGCCGGCAGTCCGAGACGCGTGATAAAGCGCTGCGTGTTTTCGGAACGGCTGGAGAAGTAGACGAGGGTGCTCATGCGCTGGCCACGCGGGGGGCGGTGTGCAGGCGATTGATCATATCCGGGCGAAAACCGGACCATGAGATATCTCCGGCGACGACTACCGGTAACTGACGAAAACCCATTGCGCGCAGCTTATCCGCGGCTTCCGGTACGTGGTCAACGTTCACCATTTCGAATGCAAAACCACGGCTTTCCATTGCCCGTTTGGTGGCATGGCACTGAACACAATTATTTCGAGTGTAAATGGTAATGCGCATAATTCGTATTTCCGTTTAAAATGGAAGGACGGCGCGATGGGTCGCGTCATGTCGTGTGTTTGTCACTGAAAGGAATACTAGATGTAGTTATTAAAAGATGCAACCACACAATATATAGTAAAATTACATAGGCTTTGCCCGAAGGATAAGCATAATGGGTAAGGGGAATTTGTACCGGTTTTAGAGCAGGTTATGGTGGGCATAGCGGAAAATAAAAACCCCTGCGGGCGATGAAACCAGGCAGGGGTCAGCGGTGAGCCAGAGCGTTTAACGGCGCAAACTGAGTAGCGCACCGACAAAGATGCCCACCGCAGCGGCAGCGCCAACGCTGCACCAGGGTTTATCTTTCACAAAGGTATCAGCACACCCCACGACATCACGTGCTGCTTGCTGTACGCGGTTGCGGCCATGCAGACGCGCGCGGGTCTCTTTCAGCAAAGCCTGCGCCTTGCGACGCGCCGCATCGGCTTCGTCTTTCGCATCGCTGCCCCAGGACTTCAGCACCTCTTCCAGACTGTCGGCCAACTGGCTGACGTCGTTGTTGATCTCCTCAACACCTTCATCTACATCACGGCGATTCGGTCTGTTAAACATAGGATCCTCCCTCGTTTTTGATGTGAATTTTAGTTTAGACCATAAATTTTAAGGCCAGACGGCAATCACGCCTTTCACGTCCGTTTGTGGACTTTTCTGAAAGCGTTGCCAATGCTCAGTCATGTAAGGTGGCGAGGCTGTAGAAAGATGACGAGGAAAATCTATGTATTTAAGACCCGATGAAGTGGCGCGCGTGCTGGAAAATGTGGGATTTACGATGGATGTGGCGACGACGAAAACCTATGGTTACCGGCGTGGCGATAATTATGTGTATGTGAACCGTGAAGCGCGCATGGGACGAACGGCGCTGGTTATCCATCCCACACTCAAAGAACGTAGTTTGTCGCTTGCGGAACCCGCCTCGGACATCAAAATGTGCGATCACTACCAGAATTTCCCGCTTTATCTGGGCGGCGATGCGCAGGAACATTACGGCATTCCACACGGCTTTAGCTCGCGCATGGCGCTGGAACGTTTTCTGAAAGGATTATTTGGCGAGCAACAGCATTAAGCGGTAGCCGGTTTTCACCAGCTACCCGCCATCAGGCTTTGGCCTGATGGTAGTTACTGACGCGGAACAGGCGGCGGCAGTAATCCAGGAAGTAGCCGTACACGGCGCCCATCATCATTGACAGCACGATATTGGAGCTCACCGCAGCCACAATCTGGTGCCAGTCTGCCCCGACCGACCACAGAATCGCCACATACACCGGTGACTGGAACGTGACATAGGCCAGCACATCCGCCAGATTTTTCATCCAACCCGCGGGGCTAATGCGGCGGGCATAACGCATAAACAGATCGCGGTACAAGCCATAAGGCCAGGCAATAATAATGTTGACCGGGATGGCGACCAGACGAGAGGAAAGTGACTGTTCAAAGCTCATTCCTGAGAGGAAAATTTCAATCAACATGTTCACTACCGAGCAATAGACAACCATAGCAAAGGTGTCTGCTGCGGCGTGACGCAGGCGGGACTGCGAAGAGAACATGATCGAGCTCCTTGATACTCAATAAAAAAACGAACAGTGAGAGTGTTTAGCGTTTTGAAGTGCCTGATTTAATGCGGATAGATTATATGTCTGGATATAAACTAACAACTAGAGATTAATTTTTATTATTTTCCGTTTATTGGATAAAGTGCTCTGCCATTGTCTGTTTTTTGCGCATTTCATTATTTTAGTTGGATGGCTTTTAAAAAGTAATGTATATCAAACGCTTATATTTAAATTGAAGAATAATGCAGCGTTCAGGTCGGGGAGCAAAGCGGGGTTTTCAGCGCACTGTGCTTTTGCAGAGTATGTAAAACAATCAACAGCATTTTTTATGCTGATAAAGGCAAGTTTGCAGCGTTTAATGCTAATAACTCAAATGGTTATTTATGCTCATTTTTTGCATATATATAACGGTATGGCGGTGAGCTAACCTCACCGCCAACGATCAGCAAACGCCGAAATCGCCGTCTTCTTTGTACAGAGAGACATCCTCGGCTTTCAGCGTAATTTTGTCCGCTTGTTCATCGTGGGCTGGCACCGCAACGAGTTGATCCTGATGGACTTCCAGCACTTTCAGTTTGGGACCGCCAATGCGCGGTTGCACAATATCGCCGACAGAAAACATACATCGCTCCTTTATCATTGGTTTGTGTCAGTAACCATAGCCTGTCGCCTGCTTGCGGTACAGCGGAACGCGACAGCCACTGATGTGGGAAAAGTAAAACAGGGTAAAAGCGCAGGGGGGAAGTGGCAACCACAGGCGCAGTGGCTACTCTTGAAGAGAAAGTGTCTTTTTTTCAATAAGCTGTCATTTATTTGTAGGGGGCTATATGGGTTTCTGGCGCATTGTCTTTACGATTATTCTTCCGCCGCTGGGCGTACTGCTTGGTAAGGGGCTGGGCTGGGCATTTATCCTCAATATCCTGTTAACGCTGTTGGGTTACATTCCGGGCCTGATCCACGCGTTTTGGGTACAAACCCGCGATTAAACACGCCATGGGCGATGCTTCGCCCATAATAAAACCAGCATGATTAAATGGCTAACTCGTACTGTTCTTCGCCAAATCTGAGCAAAAACGTAAAGGTATTTATCATTCAGACGATAAATGAAACATTTGGCAATGATTCTAAGGAGAAGAGATGAGCATTAAGGATGTTGGTGCCTCCACCGGTCCGCAGACAGAGCCTGCTACGCATCAGTCCAGGACCCGTATGTTTGCGGGAAAAGAGATTGTCACGGAAAGTTCGGTTGCGGTGAGCCTTTCTGAAGCGGCGCTCGCACGCGGGATGGAAGGCCATCCGCCGTTGACCAAAGAAGAGAGTGAAAAGAACGCCCGCGCCATGGCGGAAGTCCGCAAAGCCAACATGGCAGCGGTCACCCGCGGTGGTCCAAGCCTTGCCAGTGAATTTTATGGTGACCCGGCAACGGCCAACGACGCTGTGCGATTTATCGGCTTTTTCCAGCATTCCACCATGGCGGCGGATGACATGGCCAGCGCGCTGCATCAGGCGATGACGTCGCCGGAGGTCAATGGCGACTACACCACTAATGCGATGGATCTGGCATTGATGCAGGCTAAGCTCAACAAAGTGGTGGAGCAGTTCGTCTCTGCGGATTATCAGCAGCAGGCCAGCGACTTTGTTGCCAGTTATATCAGCGAAAAAGCCGAGCAGGCGGATCAGATGACCCGTGTTGTGCTCTCGCAGGCAAGCAAACTGGCGCAAAGTTTGGGGGATGAGGAACAGGCGAAGCACCATCAGGATGCGATCGATCAACTGAGTGAAGGTACGCACTCTTCGCAGACGGTACGTAACGAGATGCTGCAACTGACTGCCAGTAACAAAGAGAGCGATGTCTGGTTTTCACGGCTGAATAACCGGGTGAGCGAAAGTCGCTCGTTACCTTACATTAGTGAGATCGAAAAGCAGCATATCAGCGCGCTACAGCAGCAGTGGCAGCACTTTGTCGATAATCTTAATTCCGTAGCGTGAGTCCTCTTCCCCGCCTGATGCGGGAGAGGACTGTTATGTTACCGGCGCGAAAAACAGTATCGCGCCGGTTCTACGGGAGACGGTATCAGAAGGTTTCCCAGTTGCTTTCGCTGGTGGTTGGCGCAGAGGCGGCTGCCGGGCGTAACGGTGTGGATTGTGGTTTACCCGGCTTCGTACCTGACTGCGTCGTGTGGCCATTGACGCGGAACACCGCCACTGCCTGACGCAACTGCTCTGCTTGTTCTTCCAGCGCAGCAGAAGCCGCAGCGGATTCCTGCACCAACGAGGCGTTCTGTTGGGTAACGCTATCCATCTGCGAAACGGCGAGGCTCACCTGCTCAATACCCTTGCTCTGTTCTTCAGAGGCAGACGCGATTTCCCCCATAATATCCGTCACCCGCGTTACGGCGGTGACGATCTCTTTCATCGTATCACCGGCTTCAGCCACCTGAGTGGTACCGGAATTGACCCGGTTTACGGAGTTTTCAATCAGCGTCTTGATCTCTTTCGCTGCCTGAGCACTGCGGCTGGCAAGCGTGCGCACTTCCCCGGCCACCACGGCAAAACCGCGACCCTGTTCACCCGCGCGGGCGGCTTCAACCGCGGCGTTGAGCGCCAGGATATTGGTCTGGAAAGCGATGCCGTCAATCACGCTGGTAATGTGGGCGATTTGCTGCGAACTGTCTGAGATTTCGCTCATCGTGCGTACAACGTTGCTCACGACCTGACCACCGCGCGCAGCCGTATCTGAGGCGTTCTTCGCCAGTTGCGAAGCCTGACGGGCGTTGTCGGTGTTCTGTTTCACCGTTGCGGTCAGTTGCTCCATGCTGGCGGCGGTCTCTTCCAGCGAGGCGGCCTGCTGTTCGGTACGTGAAGAGAGATCGTTGTTACCGGTGGAAATTTCGCTCGCGCCGGTGTAAATCGAGTCGGAGCTGTTTCGCACGGCACTCACGGTTTGCACCAGCGAAGATTGCATTTCGTGCAAACCAGCCGCCAGCTGACTCATTTCGTTACGCCCCTCAGCAGAGATGGGTTGCGTCAGATCGCCGCTGGCGATCGCGCGAATATGCGCCATCACGCTATGCAACGGCTGCAGCAACAGATGTTGCAGACCCAGCCAGATAACAATCAGCACCGCAATCACAACCAGAAAAATCACGCCCAGCGTCCATTGCATACTGGTGAAGCTGCTCTGATTCTCCTGAGCGGCGGCTTGCAGGAAGGTATTGTTCTCCGTGCGCCATTTGGCATAGCTGGCGTCCATATCGTCCTGAGCTTGTTGTGCGTCCAGGTTGCCGTAAGCTTCGTAATTGTTCGCCCGCAGGAAGGTGATTGATTGTTGCAGCACATCGTGCATTTTGGTGATTTTCTGCGCTATGTCGTCCGCTAATGCTGTATCCTGACCTGCAACGCGCGGCATACTTTTGTAATTGTTGAAATAACCTTCAGCCTTGCCGAGCGACTCGGTTGCGGTGGTCAGGAGCTTTTCGATACTGGCAAGCGAGGCGGGATCGCGCTGGTTTTTCAAGAAGCGGATTGCCACGCGGGTAACGGTGACGCGTGTTTTGATCAGCGTATTGACGCTGTCGCCAAGGTTTTCTTGCTGCGCGTTCAGTACGCCGGTGTTCTGGAAGTTCACTCTGTCGTTATTGACTGCCGAGTAGAACAACCCCCCGGTGACGAACTGAAGAAGACAAAATACCGAAAGCGCGATAATGATGCCGGTAATAACCCGTATATTTTTGAGCATGGCCATAGTCCGTGAGAGAGTCGGGATTGCTCAATGGTTATCGACCTGGCATAAATTAACTTTATGATCGCTTTTTAAACACTTAATTAAGACTTAAGTAAGTGCCCGGTGCGTCACACACCGGGAAGTGGCTCACTTTTTGTTGCGCAGTTTAACCGCCATAGCAATGCGCGGCTCCAGCAGTTTTGCCACCGCGGCAAATACCGGCACGACCACCGAGTTGCCAAACTGGCGGTAGGCTTGTGTGTCGGAAACCGGAATACGAAACGGTTTATCGCCGGGTTTCTCAAAGCCCATTAAACGGGCGCATTCGTGTGGCGTCAGGCGGCGCGGGCGGCGGGCCTGGTTTTCCGCATGGTTGAAATCCGCTTCGCCCAACGCTTTATCCCAGCCGCGATCCACCAGAATTTCAGAACCATCTTTGTGATAGCGCGCCGACAGGGTGCGGGCAATGCTGTTTTCGCAAGTAGGATCGACAAGCCCGAAGCCAAAGCCATTGCCCTTTGCGGCATGCTTTTTTGCATAGCGATAGAGATAATCCCAAAGCTTGTGCGACAACACATATTTGCTGTCGACCGTTGGCTCCAGTAGCTGGCCAAATGTCGGGCGCTGTGAAGGGTAAAAGCGATCGATGTCGCGCAGGGTAAAGCCTTCGCTAAGGTGTAAATCGCGGCGGAAACCGACCAGTACTATGCGTTCACGATGCTGGGGCAGAAAATGCTTACCGTCGATAATTTTCGGATCATCCTTGCCATTGATACCGGCATCTGCAACGTCGTAACCCAATTCGTCCAGCGTGTTCATGATTACGCTAAAGGTTTTTCCTTTGTCGTGACTCTTCAGATTTTTGACATTTTCCAGCACAAAAATCGCCGGACGTCGGGCTTTAATAATACGTGCAACATCAAAAAACAGCGTGCCCTGCGCTTCACACTCAAACCCATGAGCGCGACCCATGGCATTCTTTTTGCTGACGCCGGCCAGGCTGAATGGCTGGCAAGGGAAACCCGCCAGCAATACATCATGCTCGGGGATCTGCTGGCAGATATGCGCATAGGCGTCAGTTTCGGAAATCGCCGGGTTGCCACTGAGCGTCACTTCGCGGATATCCTGGTTAAAGGTGTGTGTGACGCTGTCGTTGTACCAGTTGGCCTTGTAAGTCCGCACGGCGTTTTTATTCCATTCGCTGGTAAACACACATTGCCCGCCAATGGCTTCAAAACCGCTGCGAATGCCGCCGATACCGGCGAAGAGATCGATAAATCGGAAGCGATAATGGGGATGATGTGCTGGTGGGGAGGGGAGCAACCCGCGCAGCAGCGTCTCTTCGGCTACGGTCAGGATTTTTGGCGCACCTTTGCCATTTACCCAGCGATTAAGGGACTCCCGGCTCCATTCCCGTTTACCTGCTTTTTTAAGCTGTTCCGCCACACACTTTTGGCCGTAAATTTCCAGTACCTGGTCCAGTAATGCCCGATCGCGTTCCTGCTGTCGCTGTTGGTCACTCTCTGCCTGCACCAACTGATGTAGCGCAAGTGAATCAAATTCCGCCATGGCGTCTCCTTGGATGATGGTCTGAAATATATCACTCATTTGACCCAGAGGATATTCGGCAGAACACCAGGTTGTTCCCGAAATGTGCAGCCCGCTGTTTGAAAAAAGCCGGGATGCGGCGTCCTGTTTCCCACAGGGCACCTGCTTTTGCCATTTGGGGTTGAGGTTGTCATAGGAGAGTAATCTGGCGGCGCTATGAGTGCGCCCGATTCCAGGGCATTTTCGCCAGCAGCAGCGCCATACCGCACCAGCCACTTAGCCCGGCGAACAACAGACCTGCGCCGACAAAGCCCGACAGCAGAAAAAATCCCGGATTAACCGCATAGCCCAGTACGACACCGCTAAGGATCAGCGTACCGGCAACGATTTGCACCTGCTGCATTAACGGGCGTGGCTGACGTTTATCCTGCACTGTCGGCAGCTTTGATTGCTTCCAGTTATTCAGCCCGCCTTCCAGGATCGCGACCTGCGCAGGGGCGGCGGCCTGGATCAGCGCATCGATGTTTTGCTGTGTGCGCATGCCGGACTGGCAATGAAAGATCACGGTTTGCTGGGGGGAAGCGAGCGCCCCGTTTTTACCGGCGATCAGGGTATCCAGCGGCAGTGAGACAGCATCAGGGATGTGCTCGCGGCGAAACTCATCGGACTGACGAATATCAACCAGCAGCGCGCCGCTTTGCTGCAATTTGCTCGCCTGCTCGGGGGTGACCTGGGTGTAACGCATATTTATACCTCCGGGCAGTAAATGCCCTTGAGTGTGTTAATGATTTTACTGACCGTTGGATCCTGAATGAAGTAATTAACCCGCTGCGCCTGGCGTTGGCTGGTGATTAATCCTTCTTCTTTCATCCTCGTCAGATGCTGGGATGTCGCCGAAGGGCTAAGGCCGGTTGCCGTACTTAATTCGCCCGCTGACGTTCCCGGCGCATCGATCAGCATGCACAGAATCAGCAACCGGTGAGGGTTGCTCATCGATTTCAGCAGCCCGGATGCTTGTTCGGCTTGCGCCTGTAATTGAAGAATATCCATGTCAGTCGCTTTATTTAGGTTTTTCTAAATTTAGATTAATCTAAAATAAAAGGCAGCAGGATGCAAGCGGGGAACCGCGCAGGAATAGCCTCATGTCGGCAATCCTTGTGAATAACCGGGATGAGACTAATCGATAGGAATGAGACCGACGCAACGCCTGGCTGCTGGGGTTATTGCAGATGGCCAGTGATTTTTCGGGAAAACGCCGCGGAGAGGTCTTCCCGAAGCTGCTCAAACCGTCTTCTGAAGGGATCGCCCCGGCGACAAATCAACACGACACGCCTGCGAAGCTCCTCAGGGTGTGTTCGCAGATAGCGGATATTCTTCACTTTTTCATCAATGGACGACAACAACGGAAAAAACGAAACATTTTGTGAGTGCGTCACGATATAGCGTGCAGTTTCCAGAGTGTTGGGCATGATTTTGGTGGCATTCAGAACCGTTTGGGCAAAGGTATCATCCAGCGTTTCGGCAAACAGCGACTCGGTAATCATAATTTTTTCATTCCGGGGCAACGGAAGTTTGAATTTATCGTGACTCACCGAGGGGTGTTTGGTGCTCAGGCCAATGACGTAAGGCTCTTCAAATACGGGAAATTCAACCACGTCGTTATTATTAATCGGCGAAGTAATAATCGCGACCTGAATAATATCATGGTCGAGCAAGGCAACCAGCTTTTCTTTGCTGGCTTCATGAAATTTGAACTCAGTTTTTGGAAATCGCTCCCGGCAAATCATTTCGATATCGCCAAAAATGTAGGGAGCAAGGGTGGGCACTGAGCCGATATTTAATACCCCCGATGGATATTTCTTGGATTCTTCCGCCATATGTTTAAGGCTTTTCACTTCTGACAAAATGACCTCTATCTGCGACAAAGCTTCTATACCCTGCGCTGTAAACTTAACGCCACGCACCTGACGATTAATTAATGTTATTCCCAGATCGCTTTCAAGTTTGCGTACCTGGGCGCTCAGCGTCGGTTGCGAAACATTGCAAGCATCAGCCGCTTTTTGAAAATGTTTGTATCGCGCGAGCGCGTACAGATACTCAAGATCTCTAACCCTCATTTTCTTTCCCCTGGGATCAGACAAAAAAATTAGCGGTGTAGTATTCATCTATTAATATCGAATGAGTACCTTTTTTATGGGGTCTTTATTCAATCTGTGATCGGTGTTTAATAATGGCGATTTGATTTTGTTATTGTTTTTCAATGAATTGATTAATTTTATGTGTGCTCTGTGAATAGGTTGGACTTACGTTATATTGTTTTTTTCAATTTATTGATTTCACTCAAGCATTTCAATAGGAAATGCATATATATCAGCTGTTATTTATATGGTTTTTTTGTTGAGTGGGATGTTTTGGCTATGATAGGGTTGCTGCCCCGTAAAGGTGGTTATTTTACTGTTTAGTGCATCAGGTGAATCTTAGCAAGATAATAAAGTGGCCTAATATAAATGTCATGATGAAGTGAGATTGATGATGGAAGTTTTCGAGAAAATTGCGGTTGATATTAAAGAGAAAATATCGAACATGGTTCCGGAAGGTGAGGTGGATGTCGACTTTATGGTTGTTGATGATGACACCATTCGTTTTATTGTCGCATTCAGTCAGGGGCTTTACGAACAAAAGATTAATAAATTAGATATTCATATAAAAACGCTCTCCTGAGCCACCATCGCCGATAGCGGATGGATCTGAATGTCTTTTTGTGCATGTGAAAATTAAAGCAACATCTCCATGCAAATAGTTTCGCGGTAGTGCGATAAATGCGGCCCCTTCCCGTGTAAAGGGGGCAGTTGAGCAGACAAGGAACGTTGATAATAAAAACATAATAATAAGCCCTTGCACTACGTTGTTTTCAACTCTGGGTTGGGAGGGGACATTCAACGTAGTGCTTTTTTTGCCGATCACCGGAAGTTCACAGGCACAGCTACGTCGGGTATTGAGTAAAGAAACCCGCTTCTGCCACGCAAGATAAAAAGCACAATACATAGAATGGCGGTGGTGAGATGACTCAACCGCTCCACACCCTCACAAAACCCCAGGTAATATTGTCGCTCAGCGAGAGAAGTATCGTTTTTATCCTTTTGAATATAATAACGATATCCGCTTTCCGTAACGGATCTGTTTGCTGAATAAAACACTCACACTTTCTGTTTGAATTATTACAATCGCCTGCGTTAACTGCTCATAACATGATGCTATTCACTGAATATGAGTGTGAAGGTTTACCGGACGATGAAAAATATCCTCTGCACGCTGGTTGTTGCCATGAGCCTTTGGACGAGTGGCGCAAACGCCTGGAGTAACGCGCTCCCCGTAGGCCCTGCGGTCGGCGATCAGTCGCTGTCGCCATTTTATATCTGGGACAGCGTGCTTCCCCAGCGCCCGGGAGTGATGCTGCGTGAAGAGCCTATACCGCGCCAGCCGGACATCACCGAGGCCAGCAAGATCCAGCGCATTCTCTATACCTCGCAGGACAAACGCTGGAATGCGGGCAGCGTTCCGGTGAGTGGCACGCTCTGGTTTCCGCAAGGCGAGACGCCGAAAGGAGGCTGGCCGATCATCGCCTGGGCGCACGGTACACTCGGTGTCGCCGATGCTTGCGCCCCTTCATGGACGAACCCGACCCCGCGCGATGCGCACTATATCAATCAGTGGTTGAAACAGGGGTTTGTGGTGGTTGCCACGGATTACCAGGGCCTGGGGGGGCCTGGGCCTCACCCTTATCTTAACTGGGAAGCGGAGGGGCGCTCGGTACTCGACAGCGTGCGTGCGGTGTTGCAGGCGTATCCGCAACAGATTGCTAATAACCTGGTGATCACCGGGCAGTCGCAAGGTTCAGGGGCCTCTCTTGGTGCCAGCCTCATTGCGCCAGACTATGCGCCAGAGCTGAAACTGCGCGCCACGATTGCTACCGGGCTGGTGGCGACGTTTCCGGAAGGGCCGATAAAACCGGGTCATGCACGGCCAGGTCACCGCGATCCGGCGCGTTTTACCCTGCTACGATTGATTGGCGGCTCGCTACCGGACGGCGCGCCAGCGGCCGATAAATGGGTGACAGAGCAAGGGGCGAAGATGCTGGTGCTTGCCAGAACCGCCTGTATGAAAGAACTGGGTCACTATGAGCACAAGGAGAAGATTGATGGTGCGAAGGCGTTTATCGGGGGGGACGGGCCAGTTAATGCCGCGTTAACCCCGGTAACCAACATGCCGCTGAAGATGTTCCCGGCACCACTATTTACCGCAACCGGGCTGGCCGATCACACGCTGTCGCCGCACCATCAGTACGCTGCCGTTGCTGCATTGTGCGCCGCCGGGAATCCGGTTGAGTGGAAGACCTACCCCGGCATTACCCACAATGGCACAGTAAATGTGGCCTTTGAGGATGAACTGGCGTTCGTTCGCAGCGTGATGGAGCACGCGCCGCAGCAAAACAGTTGCGGATCGTTGCAGGCGCCAGGCGAGCCGCAGCACCCGCTAAAGGGCATACCGTTTAACACCTGATGAGTTAGGGGTGACGCCAGCGCAGCGTTGCCGGCAGGATACGCTGCGGCGTCGCCGGCTCGTTGCCTTCAATCATCTGCGTGATGATATCGAAGCAGTCCTGCGCCAGGCGCGGCACATTCTGTTCGACCGTATCAATCGGCAGCGACAGGGAATCATACAGATAGTGATCGTCAAAACTGGCGATATGGATATCGCTCTCCAGTAAGTGGTGCTGGCTCATATAGCGCAGCACCCCTTCCAGCAGGCCGCAGGCGGCGGTGAACAGCGCTTTCGGCGGTCGGCCCAGTCTGGCGCAGAGTGCGGCAAACATCTCATAGCCGCTACTTGGGTGATAATTGCCGTGAATGATCCACTCCGGACGCGGCGTGACACCCGCTCGCTCCAGACCCTGCATAAACCCGGCAAGGCGGTCTTTGGTGGGTGACAGACGTGGCTGACCGCCCAGGAAATAGACTTCATCGGGAGTGGCGCGCGCCAGATGTTCAACCAGTTCGGCGGTCGGCGTCAGGGAATCGGTGATCACCAGCGGTAGGCGGGTGTCATTGATATGGCGGTCAAACAGCACCACCGGAAGTTGTTCGCTCAGCTTCAGGTAGTCACTGTCGCTTTGCATGCTGGAGGCGACAATCAGTCCATCCACCTGTCGCGCCACCAGGTTGTTCACCACCACCGTTTCCTGACTGGCGTTCTCGTCCGTGCAGGAGATCAGCAGTTGCAGGCCCGCTTCGCGACACAGGTTTTCCAGCTCGTGAGAAAAAACGGCGAAACCGTAGTTGGTGATTTCCGGCACCACCAGACCCAGCGTATGGCTGCGGTTTTCACGCAGCAGACGGGCGTGAATACTGGGTTGATAATGATGCTGCTGGGCGATAGTCAGAACGCGCTCGCGCGTCTCCTGCGCCACACGCAACTCTTTACCGCGGCCGTTAAGCACCAGGCTGGCAGTGGCTTTAGAAACCCCTGCCAGCGCGGCGATATCGCTGATGGTGACGCGTTTTGTTTTTCTCACGGTTTTGCATCGGTTAATGAAACAAGCACTTATTCTACCATGCAAGAACGTAACGACCAGTAGTGCGCGCGCACTTCTGCGCGACCGGTCAGCGTTAACTGCGCCGGATGTGACGGGAAGTAGCGGCTACTCATCACGCCTTCGCCATCATTGATAAAAATCTCTATGCTGGAGTGATCGCAGAGGATCTGCAATTTCCGCGCCTGACCGCACCAGTAGCGGTAGAGCCACTCACCCGTTTCGAGGCTGCGACGTGCAAGACGCAGTTCATCGTTTTGCCATTGCAGGATCAGCGTATCGGCGAAATTCAGCGTGACTTCCCCGGCGCTCTCCAGTATCAGCTCAAGACGTTGGACATCCAGAACGGGCATTGCATCGGCCGCACCCTGCCAGGTGCGGGTTTCACCGCGCAGTGCCTGCAACTCAACAATGGGCTGTTGGTACAATTTGCCATCACGGGAGGTCAGTTCGCGCAAGCAGGTCATCTGGTGGATCCAGCCGTTGGCAACAGTTGGCTGGCGCATCTCTTCGCCATCCGGCACCCCCATCCAGCCGACCAGCAGACGACGCCCGTCGGCGGTCAGCGTGGTTTGCGGGGCGTAGAATTCAAACCCGGCATCCAGTTCGTGAAATTCACCGTGGTGGAATTGCGCCTTCGTGTAGTCCAACTGGCCGCCGAGCCAGGCGCTCGGGTAGGTATTGAGATAGCGTTTTTCTTCCCGCGCGATACCTTGCGGGCAGCAAATCAGGAATGTACTGCCACCGAGGGTAAACATATCCGGGCACTCCCACATATAGCCCGCAGCCCCCAAACCACCGAGGCCGCTGCCGGCTATCTCACCCAGGTTTTGCCAGTTCCACAGATTTTCGGAACGTAACAACAACACTTTGCCCTGTAATTGCAGATCCTGTGCGCCCAGCACCATGTACCAGTACTCGCCATGCCGCCAGACTTTCGGGTCGCGCACATGGCCTGTGTAGCCGTGCGGCAGAGGGATCGCCGGGCCGAGCTTGTCGAAACCGCCTTCACTGTTTTGCACTGCCAGACATTGCCAGGCGGTGCGCGTGCCGTCATCGAACTTCACGTTACCGGTGTAGCAGAGCGTCAGCACGCCGCCGTTATCCACGGCGCTGCCGGAGTAGCAACCGCTGCGGTCATACTCCTGGTCGGGCAACAGGGCGACAGGCTCATGTTGCCAGTGCAGCAAATCGTCGGAACTCCAGTGCGCCCAGCCTTTATGCTGGTGCTGGCAGCCCAGTCCGTTCCACTGATAGAACAGGTGGTAGCGTCCGGCAAAATGGATAAAACCGTTTGGATCGTTAAGCAGCCCGGTGGTCGGCGCGAGGTGCCAGCCGGGGTAGTGGCTGTCTTTTAGCGCTTTGGGCTGGCCTTTCATGACTGCCTGCAATAATGCAGGCAGCAGGTTTGTTAACGCCATTATTCAGAGTCCGTTTTGTATTTCAGCAGGTACGAGATAACAAAGGCGGCGCCGAACGCGATAACCATGCCAATGGCGTAATTGAGCAGCGAGCTTGCCTGCACAATCGCCATTCCCGGGATGCCGGTCAGACCCACTGCGGTCATATAGACATGCACTGACACCACCCATGCGCCACCGATAGCCCCGCCGATAAGTGCGGCGATAAACGGTTTTACAAAGCGCAGGTTGATACCGAAAATCGCCGCTTCCGTAATTCCCAGCAACGCCGAGAACGCCGACGGCAGCGTGATCGCTTTAATCTTCGCGTCTTTGGTTTTAAACCAGACCGCCAGACACGCGCCGCCCTGCGCGACGTTTGCCATTGCCCAGATCGGCAGCAGGAAGTTTACGCCGATTGACGGATTGCCCAGCAGTCCCGCCTCAATGGCATGGAAACTGTGGTGTACGCCGGTGATGACAATCACGGAATAGAGCCCACCAAACAGCAATCCGGCCAGCCAGCCAGCATGGGTGATCAATGTGCTGAGCACAAAGGAGATGCCGTCGCCCAGCGCGCGCCCTGCCGGGCCGATGATCAGCATAGCGATAAAACCGGAGATGATCACCGTCAGGAACGGCGTCAGGATCAGATCCAGCGCATCGGGGATCACGCGGCGCAGTTGTTTCTCCAGAACGCTCATAAACCACACCGCCAGCAGTACCGGGAAGACCGTGCCCTGGTAACCGATCATTGCCACTTCAATGCCGAAGAAGTTCATGGTGTGGAAGCCTGCAGCCACGCCCCAGGCATTGGTCAGCGCCGGGTGAGTCAGAATGCCGCCGAGGGTTGCGCCGAGATAGGGGTTACCACCAAACTCGCGAGCGGCGGTAAAACCAATCAGGATCGGCAGAATGATAAACGCCGCCGAACTGAACATGTCGAGCATGATATAGATAGCGTTGTCCGCATTGACCCAGCCGTAGGTTTTCACCATACCCAGCAGGCCCATTAACAGACCCGAGGCGACAATCGCCGGAATAATCGGCACGAAAATATTCGACAGCAAACGGGCGACACGCTGGAACGGGTTCAGTTTACGCGCGGCGATATCGGCGGCTTCGGACTTACTGGTTTCGCTGATCCCCGCTTCGGCAATAAAGGCCGCGTACACTTTGTTCACCACCCCGGTGCCAAAGATAATCTGTAGCTGCCCGGCGTTGCGAAAACAGCCTTTCACCCCGTCGACTTTACCGATGGCGGCGGTATCGGCTTTGGCGTCTTCCACCAGCACCAGACGCAGGCGTGTGGCGCAGTGCGCGGCGCTGGCAATGTTGTCTTTGCCTCCCAGTAACGGCAGTAGTGACCGGGAAATTTCTGCAAAATCCATAAAAACCTCTGTCTTATCGTTTTTGTGGGATCAACCTGGCAAGATGCGGCCCCCGCAGGGGCCGATCGATCAGAACCAGGTTTCCATTTGTACGCCGAAGTTCCATTCACCGCCGGCTTTGAAGCCGTTGCTGCCAAAGGCATCATCGCTGGCGTATTTATCCAGACGATGATCCCAGTCCATCCAGGTGGCGAAGAGGCGAATTTCCGGACGTTTCAGGAACTCGCCGACATCGCTGGCTTTCAGCGTCGGTGCGACGGTGAGTTTGTAGAAACTGCCGCTCACCGCGTTGCGGCTGTTATACCCTTCCGGGCGTAAATCCATGTACTGATAGCTGCCTTCATACTGCATCTCGAAGTTTTCCGTGATGCCCTGAATCAGGCGCAGGTTTGCTGTGGCCCACTGGTAGCTGTCGCCTTTGACATAACGATCTTTGCTGCTCTGCGCAAGCACTGCCGGCGCGATATGCCAGCCACCACCCAGCGGAGTGATACCGTAGCTCGCCAGGCGCCAGGTATTGGCTTCCGGCAACAGTGCGCCATCGGAACCAATGGATTTCACCTCCGCGCCCAGACCATGACCGTACAGCAAGGCGGTTTTCGCGGAACCTTCACGCAGACCGTAGAAGCTGTCGTTATGCAGGCCAAGCAGGGCGTGTACGCCGGTGTTGGCGGCATCGCCTTTCACTTTATTGCCATCCAGATCCAGACGGTCATCGTTATCTTTGGCGCGCATACCGCTGACCATCAACTGTACCGGGCCATAGAAGTTGTTCAGCGAGAGAATGTAGTTCTGCGCGGTGTTTTCACTGTTTTCGATATCGCCGAAGGTGCGGCCGTAGATCGACAGGTTGCTGCGCGCTGCGTCGCTCCACTTCATGTCGTAGATCCCGGCGCCGGTACCGGCGAGGAAGACCACATCGGAGTCGATCCAGTGGATATCGAAGTTATCGCGGTCAAAACGCTTACCGGCCCAGACGGTGGTGTCTTTAAACGCACCGGTAAAGGAGGGCAGATGACCGATTTCAGTGAATGCCTGACGCAGGTTGAGATCGCTGGAAGAGGCCGTCCAGTCGTTATAGGTTTTTTGCCCGTCGGCAAGCATCACCTTAAAGCGTGTGGTTGCCCCGTTAGCCAGCGTCTGTTTATGTTCGAGGTTCATTTCGACATAGGTGTCCGGTTCGTTCCCCAGACGCCCGACGTGCCCCCCGGTTTCGCCTGCTGGCGTTACCGTCGGGCCGCCCTGAGTTTTGGCCGCGGAACTGTTCATCAGCAAGCCTGAACGGGCATAACCGTGGAACTCAAAGCCCCCTTCATCGCTGGATTTTTGCTCCAGTTTCGCGGTGCGTTGTTCCACTTGAGTGGTGGTGGTTTGTGTTTTTTGCTGGGCGGCTGCCAGTTGCTGTGCCTGTTTTTCCGCCGCCTGAGCGCGGGTTTCGGCAGCGCTGGCGCGTTGTTCGGCTGCCTGCAAACGCTGCTCCAGCGCCGCGAGGCGCGCTTCAATGCTGCTTGTGCTGCTATCGGCGGCCCAGACGGAGCCAGAACTTAATATCACACCAAGGGTTACAGCGAGCGTGCTTTTTTTCATCGTTTTGCATCCCTAAGGAAGAGCCATCATCACAAAGTTATTTTTTTGCTAAACCGGTTTAGGTTTTGAATCATAATCACGCCCAATTTATCAGCGCAATGAAATTTGCTAAACCGGTTTAGTGAATGTGAGACGGCTCGCAAAACGAAGCGGCAAGCTTGCTCGAAATCAGGCGGCGTGTTCCTCAAGCTGGTGACGATAGGGCAGAGCGGTCATGGCACCTTTTGCAGTGGTTGCCAGCGCACCACAGATTTGCGCACTGGCCAGGCGTGCGGCCAGCGCCGGTTCGTTGTCCGGCAGGCCGTGTTCTGCGAGTCCCCAGAGTAAACCGGCGACAAAGGCATCCCCTGCGCCGGTGGTGTCGACGCTCACTACCGGCAGTGTGGGATAGTGGTAAAGCTTACCGCTGTGCCAGGCTTGTACTCCCGCTTTGCCCTGAGTGACCAGTAATAAGCTGATGCCATAGCGCTCCGCCAGTGTCTGCATGCTGGTGCCGGGGTGTGGCGAACCGCTGATAAACGCCAGCTCCTCTTCCGAGAGCTTCACTACATCTGCCAGCGTTAGCGCCTGGCGCAGACATTGGTGCAGTTGTTCGTCGTCAGTCCACAGGTCGTGACGAATGTTGGGATCAAAGCTGACAAACCCGCCCGCCGCACGGATGTTTTGCATGGCGGTAAACGCAGCGCTACGCGACGGTTCGGCCGACAGCGCGATAGAGCAGCAGTGCAGCCACTCTCCGCGTTGAAATTCAGGTAAATCTTGACTGGTCAGAAACAGATCGGCGCTGGGCCGCACCATAAAGGTAAAGGAGCGTTCACCGTCATTGTCCAGTGCCACCACCACCGTTGAGGTGCGCTGCGCCAGGTCGGCAGACATAAACGCAGTGTCGACCTGTTCATGCGCCAACGTTTGCTGCATAAAACGGCCAAACGGATCGTCCCCCACGCGGCCCACAAAGCCGCTGTTCCCCTGTAATCGGGCTATTCCCACCGCCACATTTGCTGGCGCACCGCCGGGACATTGCATCAGGCGTCCCGGCCCGTCCGGCAGCAGATCCACGACGGCGTCGCCCAGACACCAGACTCGAGCTGACATGCTATTCTCCCGCTAAAAAATATCGCTAAAATTTAACTAAACCGTTTTAGCAAATCAATCTTGTTCTTGGATTTCTGCGTAACATCTTTAAGCTGTCATCTTTTTTCTGCATGCTGGAGCGTCTGTGTATCAACCAGATGGATGGGCATATGTCGCAACCGCTTTTTGTTTTCGATCTTGATAACACCTTGATTCACGGCGACAGCAGCACGCTCTGGAGCCGCTACCTGGTGCGTGAAGGCTTTGCCAGCCACCCGGACTATCTGCTGCAGGAAGAGCGCATGATGCTGGATTACGCGCGCGGTGAAATGGATCTGCATGCGTATGTGGCGCTGACCTTGTCGCCATTGACGGATATTCCGATAGCGCTGGTGGACCGCATGGTCGCGCTGTGCGTTGAAAAAGAGATCGCGCCGCGCATCTACCCGCAGGCGCTGGCGCTGATTAACCGGTTACGGGCGCAGCAGCAACCGATGCTGATCATCTCGGCATCCGTGGGGTTACTGGTGAAGGCTATCGCCCCGGTGCTGGGCATTGAACACGCTATTGGCGTTGAGGTGAAAACCGATAATGGGCGCTACACCGGCGTCATTGACGGAACGCCCAGTTACCAGCAGGGGAAAATCACCTGCCTGGAGAACTTTCTCGCCCGTCACCCGCAATATGACGGGCCGCTGACCTTTTACACCGATTCGATTAACGATTTGCCGCTGTGTGAACGTGCTGACCACGTTTACCTGGTGAACCCCTGCCAGAAGCTGGCAGCGCACGGAGCGCTGCGCCACTGGCCGGTGCTTGACTGGCAACTTACTCAGGCTTAAATAGCGGCACCGGTTTGCCGGTGATATAGCGTCGGCGCAGCCAGGCCGACGCGGTATCCATC
The DNA here is from genome assembly GCF_900094925.1 of Kosakonia oryzendophytica. Taxonomy (GTDB): domain Bacteria; phylum Pseudomonadota; class Gammaproteobacteria; order Enterobacterales; family Enterobacteriaceae; genus Kosakonia; species Kosakonia oryzendophytica. The sequence goes on from NZ_FMAY01000012.1 coordinate 67,479, forward strand.
AGCATCACCACCGCCACCAGGATCAGGGTGATAAACATCACCACATCCCAGTTCCACAGCCGCATGTTCTCGGCATAAATCAAACCAATGCCGCCCGCACCAACAAAACCCAGCACCGCGGCCGAACGGGTATTGGACTCGATCTGATAGAGGCTAAGGGCAAGAAATGTTGGGAATGATTGGGTAAAGGTGCTGAAGCGGTGTTTTTGCAAGCCCCCAGCGCCTACCGCGGTTAAGCCGCGACCCGGTGAGCGATCCACCGCTTCGTGGCTTTCCGCATACAGACGCCCGAGCAACCCGGTGTCCTGCATAATGATCGCCAGTACCCCGGCAAGCGGCCCCAGCCCGACGGCGCGTACGAAAATCAACCCCCATATTGCCATATCAATACCGCGCAGGATGTCGAACACGCGGCGCATGAAAAAGGCGATCGCTCCGGCAATTCCCCCTTTCATGATGTTGCGCGCCGCAAGAAACGACAGCAGCAGAGCAAATACTGTGGCGGTCAGGGTCCCGGCGAAGACAATCGCCAGGGTGACACCGATCTGCGTAAAGTAGTAGCCAAATGGCCAGTTCAGGAAGTCGTGCCAGACGAACATGCGCAGAATGTAGCGTCCTATTTGCTGGAGGCCGCTGAGCGCCTGATCGACAGGAATGCCAAACTGCATAAAAAACCAGCCGTAATAGAGCAGAACGGCCAGGGCGATAAGCGCAAGACGACGCAGATAGCGCCCCTGCGCCTGGAACAGATTTTTGTTCAGCTTGCGGCTTAATGTGACGTTCGGAACGGCTTGCACTCTGGTCATTTTTTCCCCTCCAGTACCCACTGGCGCAAGCGGCCGGAGAGCGTATCGAGCAGCGACACCACAATGATAATGAGCAGCAGCGTGATGCTGACCTGATCATAACGGTCGAGTTTGATGTTGGTCATCAGCTCCTGACCGATGCCGCCGGCACCCACCAGACCGAGAATGGTGGAGGAGCGGAAGTTGATCTCCAGGCGCATAAAACCGTAAGAGAGAAAAATCGGTTTCACTTGCGGCCACAGGGCAAAGCGGATGCGCTGCAGATGCGTTGCGCCGCAGGCCGCCAGCCCGCGCACGGGTCGGTCTTGCGCGCTTTCCACCGCTTCATAAAACAGCTTGGTCAGGCTACCGATGGTGTGCAGCGTCAGCGCCAGAAAACCGGGAATGGCACCGATGCCGAAGGCCATCACAAAGATCACCGCCCACGCCAGTTCCGGCATCGTGCGCAGAAATGCCACCAGCGTGCGCACCGCAAAGCGGACTGCCGGCGGAGACCAGGTGTTGCCCGCCGCCAGAAAGGCGAATACACCGGCGATGGCAAAGGAGAGGATCGTGGCAGCCAGCGCCAGTTGCAGGGTCTCCCAGATCAGCGGTAGCTGGATGGGCAGCCGATACCCCCAGTAGGCCAGTGAACCCTTGGTATGGCTGTCGGCAAACAGCACTGACCAGTGCAGCGTGGGCACGGTTTCCAGCATGTAATCGAGAAAATTGGGCAGCGAGTGCCAGATGGTGGCGAGATTAAATTCTGCTGCACTGCCCGCCGCAAAATAGAGAACCAGCAACAGTAATGACCAGGTCACGGTATCGCGCTTTTGGCGCATTCTGACCTGCTGATAGTAGTGTTCAAACTGCGTATTCGACGTGCTCATGCGTTGCAATTGCGTCCTGTATGACAATCGAATAACAGCCCCTGGTTTTTACGCAGGGGCTTGCGATATCGTGAGACGGCAACTTAACGGGCGGTAACCAGCTCGCGTTTCATCTCAATAATCTGTTTAAAGTCGTCTACGCTACCCGGGCCGATATGCTGCGTGCCGCCCATCGCTTTCACGAAACAGGCGTGGTTGTCGGTATCCAGTTTTTTGATGGCCGTAATGACTTTGGCTTTGAAATCCGCCGGCAGGCTGTTGCTGACCAGGATCGGGCCATTCGGGATCAGCGGCGATTCCCAGATGATACGGATTTGTTTCATCAGGTCCGGATGATCCATACGGATCAGGCGGTTAAAGGCGCCCACGCTGTAACCGGAATTGTAATCGCCGACCATAGATGTCCAGGTAACGGCCCCCGCGAACTGACCGTTCAGCACGCCGAGGATGTCCTGCTCATGACCGCCGGAGAAGGTGACGCTGGAGAAGTAGTTGTTGTATTTGTTATCTGCGTTGCCGCCGAACTTCTGTTTGAATTCATAGTTCGGGATCAGATAACCGGAGGTGGAGTCCGGATCGGCGAAGCCAAAGGCTTTCCCTTTCAGATCTTCCAGTTTTTTGTACGGGCTGTCGGCTTTAACGATCACGACCGAGTGATAACCGCGAGACTTGTCTTTGTCATCCACGGCGATGCCGACGATATCGACCGCTTTCGGGTTGTTGATATACACCGAGGCGTAAGACGAAGGCGACATGCTCAGCACCACGTCGACTTTACCGCCCAGCAAACCCTGGATCACGCCGGAGTAGTCAGATGAGTTGCGCAGTTTGGTGTCCACGCTGAGCTCTTTATCAAGAAACTCTTTGACGCACTGGTTGTCGCCAATTTGTTGGGTGGCGTTCTGTCCGCCAAGGATCCCCAGATTCAACTCTTTCGGCTGCTCCGCCGCCGAAGCCTGCCATGCCAGCAGCAGACCTGTCATCAATGCAGATAAACGTAATGCGCCTGAAATATGCTTTTTCATTGTCATTGCCTGTGTTGTCTCATTGGAAGGGGAAGAATTAATGCAACTGGCTTATCTCATCGCCATAAAGGATCTGCAAAACGTCCTGCGTCAGCCGTGAAGGGTGGTCGTCAAAAACAATTCGTCCTTGAGAAACGCCAATCACGCGTGTGCAGTACTCTTTTACCAGCTCGACGGAGTGCAGGTTTACCATCACGCTAATGCCTTGTTCGCTCACTTCGCGCAGCACGCCCATGATGCGCTGCGTGTTTTTCGGATCCAGCGACGCGACCGGCTCGTCTGCCAGCAAAATGGACGGGTTCTGGATCAGCGCCCGGCAAATCGCCACGCGTTGCATCTGACCACCGGAGAGGGTTTCCGCGCGCTGGAGGGCATGTGGCAACATATTCAACCACTCCAGCAGTGCAATGGCTCTGGCGCGATCTTCATCGGTGAACACTTTAAACAGGGATTTCAGCGTCGAGGTCTGGCTCAGACGGCCCAGCAGCACATTGGTGAGCACATCAAGGCGCGGCACCAGACAGAAGTCCTGGAAAATCATCCCGCATTCGCTGCGCCACTGATTAAGCGCGCGGCCTTTGAGGCGCGAAACATCGCGCGGCGTCCCCACTTCCGGGAAGCTGTTGATCTCACCGGATGTTGCGCTGTGCGTGCCGTTCAGAACGTGCAGCAGGGTTGATTTCCCTGCGCCCGAGCGACCAATCACCCCGACCATCTCGCCGCGATGCAGATCAAAGCTGATGTCGTGCAACACGGTCTGGTGCGCGTTATAGGACTTGCGTAAGTGGCTTACGCTTAGCACTTTTTGTTTCGGCACCGTGTTGAGTTGATGCAGAGACGAATAGTGGTCTTCAGAAATTTCCGCCAATGCGCTGTTCATAAGTCATCCGGTTTTTTCATTAAACTGGCGACCATTAAGAGGACAGGTGATGATCGTTTTATGACGGAAAGACGAACAAATAGTGAACGTGTGGCTTCATTGGGAGAGGAAAAAAATGAGCAGGCTATTTCATATAAGCGAGAGTGATATATTTTTGCCATCCGGGCGCACGCTGTACACCCGCAGGATCGGAAAAGAAGGGCAGCCGCAGACGCGGCGCTGAGGATATTTCGACAACCCACTCACCCTCGCCAAGAAAACGAAAGCGAACCTGTTCCGTGCTAATCGATAGATTTTCAAAAATGCCCGTTGCCCACATCTGGCCAATTCGCACAATCTCCTTTACGCCTTGCCGGATATCAATCAGCACGATGGTCAGGGATTCTTCAAAGATCACATCATCAGTAAGAAACAGCAGATAGCGCGTGTTATCCACCTGTATTGCCGCTTCAAGCAACAGGCCGGGAACGGTGATATTCGTTACCTCATCCCCAATCACTACGACCGATTGGGCCTGGCGGAAGTCGGTGGCCTCGCATGTAGTGACAAGTGAAACATTATTGGCTTTACGCATTCTTTATTTCACGTCCTATAAAGAGAGGAACTTCAGAATATTCTTATCAGGGGCCCCGATAAAGCGCGTATGCTGTAGCCTTTTACGGCTATTAGCGGTACCACGCCGTTGTTTTTAAAGCGTATACGAACCCGGAGATCATAAGATGGAATTTGACTGGATGTATATTATTTATCTTTTCTTTGCGGTGGTGTTTATCCTCATAATCAAGGGGTTTTATTCTTTCTTTGGTGGCTACATCAAACAGATGTTTGTAGAAGCCCGGGTGATGAAGATCGGCATTGGTGTTAATGCGGATATTATCCACCGAAGCAAAACAGCGTTGATCGACGCAGAGATGCCAGTGTACCGGCTCACGGTAAAATTCAGGACACATGAAGGAGTAGAAGTACAATCAAGCATCGACAGGGCGCTGGATATGGACGGTTTTACGCGTTATGCGCCGGGCAATGGTGTGGCGTTGAAGTATGATCCGAAAAATCCAAAACGCATTGCTTTATACGATAATGATAAGCCCTTGATCTTGGGCGATTAACCTTCAGCATAGAACATTGATGGAGGAGGGCGTGGGATACCATTGGATAGTTCTGTTCTTACTCTTCTTTTTTGTCCCGTTGATGGTGTTTGTGCTTCGCCAGGCGATGTCCATGCTGATGCCCGGTTTTCGGCAATTCAGGATGGAATCCGCGGTGCGGAAAACTGGTATCGGCGTGAATGCGGATATTATTTACCGTAGCAAGACTGGCATGATTGACGGCGAAAACCCGGTGTATCGCCTGACATTCAAATTTGTCACCCGTGAGGGTATCGAGGTGCAGTCGAGTCTGGAAAGAGCGCTGGATATGGACGGTTTTATCCGTTATGCGCCCGGTAACGTTGTGGCGTTAAAATACGATCCCACCCATCCAGAACGTATCGCTTTATATCGCCATGACCGTCCGTTGATTTTGGGCGATTAATTTTTACCGTAGAACAGTAGAAAACGAGAACAGAGATATGGACATTATTCATGTCATTTTAATGATTGGGATCGCCGCGTTGCTGCTGTTTGGGCTTTACAAATTGGCGCGTTGGATCCGTCAGCTGTGTATTGAAGCGCATGTGCGCAATCATGGCATTGGCGCGAATGCCGATGTTATTGCCCTTAAGCGCACCAACTGGATGGACAGGCGCACAGTCTATTGTGAACTGGTCTTGCGCTTCAAAACCCGCGAAGGTCAGGTGGTGCAGGCGAGCGTGTTTGAGCATCTGACCAGCCGTGAAATTGTGCGTTTTGCTGAGGGCAACGGCACCACCGTGAAGTACGATCCGCAACATCCGCAGCATATTATCTTATATGACCGCCCGCTAATTTTAGGGGATTAATCCCGGCTGTATCTCTTCTTCACACCCGTGCTGATTCATTAAAGCTTACTGCGAAATCAGCGCTGTTTGTTTCATCTCATCCGGCTCGTTAACCGCCTTCTCGTCCTTACACTGCAACGCCGTTTTTTTAATCCCGTCAGCGTCACAAAAGTCGCAAAAAAACAAGCCACTGCGTTGCATCGGTCAGATCTCACGCTATATGTTAAATTTGTGTTTAAAAAATGATACCGAGGGATTGTTCATGGATAAGAAAACCGATCTACTGGTCGCTGCGCTGGCACTGCTTTTTTCTGGTTCCGCGCTGGCGGCGGTACCGCAGGGCTACCCGGCGGACTATCAGAAAATAGTCGACGCGGGCACCAAAGAAGGCAAAGTTGTTATCTACTCCACTACCGACACCAAAGCCGCAGGGCCGTTAATCAAAGGTTTTGAGGCGCAGTATCCGGGCATCAAAGTCGAATACAACGACATGAACAGCACCGAATTGTACAACCGCTATCTGAGTGAGCAGGCTTCCGGCGGTGGCAGCGGGGATGTGATTTGGAGTTCGTCGATGGATACCGCGCTGAAACTGGCGACCGATTACGCCGACGAATATGCCTCACCGGAAGTGAGTAAATTACCGAAATGGGCGGTATGGCAGAATAAGGCCTATGGCACCACCTATGAACCGGTCGTATTTATTTATAACAAGCGTCTTATCCCACAGGGGGATGTGCCGGACTCGCATAGCGCACTGGCCAAATTGATCGCCAGCCAGACCGACAAATTCAAAAATAAAGTCACCACCTACGATATCGAAAAATCCGGGCTGGGCTTTATGCTGGCGGTGGAAGACCTCAAATTCGATAAAGACTATTTTGCGCACCTGACGGATGTGGCAAAAGGTGGGCTGACGGTGCAGTCCTCCACCGGCACGATGATGGAGCGTGTCTCCTCCGGGGAAAACCTGATTGGCTATAACATCCTCGGATCGTACGCCGAAGCCCGCGCCAAAGGGGATAATGCACTGGGTATTTCTTATCCGAAAGACTATATCCTGGTGTTGTCCCGCGTCTCGTTTATCAGCGCGCAAGCGGAACACAGTAATGCTGCCAAATTGTGGTTCGACTATGTGTTATCGGAAAAAGGGCAGAGCATTCTGGCCAATCAGGCGGACATTCCCTCCCTGCGTAACGATATCGAAGGCAAAAACGACGTTGATGGTATGACCAAAATGCTTGGCGATGCGCTCAAACCGATCCATGTGGATACGTCGCTGCTGGAATATCTGGAACCGAAAAAGCGTCTGGAATTTATTAAACAATGGCGTGCAGCTGCCGCCAAATAATGGCTGTACGGGCGGCGCGTCGTGATAGCGCGCCCCCTTTTCATCGCCGGGATGGTTTGCCTGAAATACCTGACCAAAGGGATGACCAATGAATACATTGCGCAGAAAGTGGCAGGGGATGCCGCGCGGTGTGATCGTGCTGATCACCGCGTTGGTTATTTATGTTCCGCTGTTATTTATAGTGGTGCAGAGTTTTCTCTCCGCGCCCTTTTTTGTCCGTTCCAAAGAGCTGAGTCTCGAATCTTTCGCCTTTATTTTTACCGATCCGGATTTTTATCTGGCGCTGAAATCCGGCTTTATTCTGGCGTTTGGCCTGGTGTTTATCGCTATTCCGCTGGGCGGCATCCTCGCGTTTCTCATGGTGCGCACCGATTTACCCGGTCGCCGCTTTATTGAACCGTTGATCCTGGTGCCGATCTTTGTTTCACCGATGGTGTTGGGCTTTGGCTATGTGGTCGCCGCCGGGCCGGTGGGCTTCTTTTCGCGCTGGGCCGAGGCGTTGATCGGTTTTGTGCCGTGGAATATCTACTCCATGTTCAGCATTGTGGTGATTGCCGGACTGACGCACGTTCCTCATGCCTATTTGTATATCTCCTCGGCACTGCGTAGCGTGGGGTCTGATGTGGAAGAGGCTGCCCGTACCGTGGGCGCGTCGCCATTGCAGGTGATGACCTCTGTCAGCTTGCCGATGGTGCGCCCGTCGATTTTGTACGCCTGCGTATTGCTGTTCTTCCTTGGACTGGAGGTGTTCGGCCTGATGCTGGTGCTGGGTGATCCCGAAGGCAACATGGTGCTGGCCACTTATCTTTATAAACTCACCAACAAGCTCGGCACGCCTTCCTATCACCTGATGGCCGCCGTTGCTGTGGTGCTTATTTGCATCACCATTCCGTTAGTCATGTTGCAACGCCGCCTGATGCGCACCGCCAACCGCTTTGTCACCATGAAAGGCAAGGCGTCGCAGGCGCGGGCGCTGCCACTGGGCAAATGGCGCTGGGTCGCTGGCGCGGTGGTGGTGGCCTGGTTAACCGTCACCATCGGTGTACCGCTGATTGGCGTTGTGCTGCGGGCATTTATCTCGAACTGGGGGGTTGGCGTTTCACTGTGGGATGAGGTCTCGCTGGATACCTTCCGCAATATCTGGCAGCAACCCAATCTGTTGCGCGCGATCGTGAACTCAATGGCGATTGGTGTATTCGGCGGGGCGCTGGCGGTGATCTGCTACCTGTTCGTTGGCATTGCCATGCACCGCAAACAGGATAATGTCACGCGGTTTCTGGATTACAGCGTGCTGGTGCCCCGTGCCGTACCGGGATTGCTGGCGGGGCTGGCGTTTTTGTGGGTGTTCCTGTTTTTACCGATGTGGCTTGATCAGTCGCTGAAAAACGGCTGGCTCTCCGGATTGCCGGTGGCGGAGTGGTTGCGTGAGAACCTGATTGTCTGGCTACGATCGCTGCGAAACACCATTTTCAGCGTCTGGCTGGCTTATACCGTGGTGTGGATGGCTTACGGCCTGCGGCTGATCTCTTCCACCTTATTGCAGGTGGGGCCGGAGCTGGAAGAAGCGGCGCGCAGCACCGGGGCGACCAGCGGTCAGGTCACACGCCATGTGACGGTGCCGCTATCGCGTTATGGCCTGATTGGCTCATGGCTGCTGATGTTCCTCATTTTTGAGCGCGAATACTCAACCGGTGTCTATTTACTCTCCCCGGGGACGGAGACGATTGGCTCGATGCTGGTGTCGCTGTGGGCTGCGGGGGCGATTGATATCGTTGCAGCGCTGTCGTTTATCAACATTCTGCTGGTGGTCATTGGTCTGGGTGTGGCCCTGCGTTTTGGAGTGAAATTACATGATTGAGCTATCGGTAGAGAACTTACATCTGACTTACGGCGACAACCCGGTACTGAAAGGCGTATCGATGGAGCTAAAACGCGGCGAAGTCGTGTCGCTGCTTGGCCCGTCTGGCAGTGGCAAAACCACCTTGCTGCGCGCGGTGGCCGGGTTGGAGAAACCCACTCAGGGGCGCATTACCATTGGCAGCAACATTGTTTATGATGGTACTCCGCGCAGCGAAATCCCGGCGGAAGAGCGCAATCTGGGGCTGGTATTCCAGTCCTATGCGCTGTGGCCGCATAAAACGGTATTCGAGAACGTCGCTTATCCGCTGAAGCTGCGCAAGGTCCCCTCTGCAGAAATCACCCAACGTACGCAAACGGTACTCGATCAACTGGGGTTGGGGCACCTGGGCAAGCGCCATCCGCACCAGCTTTCCGGGGGGCAGCAGCAGCGTGTCGCTATTGGCCGTGCGCTGGTCTATAACCCGCCGGTGATCCTGCTCGATGAACCGTTGTCGAACCTGGATGCCAAGCTGCGCGAAGAAGCGCGCGTCTTTTTGCGTGAGCTGATTGTTAAGCTGGGGCTGTCGGCGCTGATGGTTACCCACGATCAGAACGAAGCGATGGCGATTTCCGATCGTATTTTGTTGCTCAACAACGGCGTCATCGAACAACAGGGCACACCGCAGGAGATGTACAGCACCCCGTCGACGCTGTTTACCGCTGAATTTATGGGCAGCAATAACCGCCTGCACGGAACGGTAACCGATATCAGCAACGGCAGAGCGCGCATCGAAGGTGCGAAGTGGTCATTGTGGGGCGTGGCCGGGCCGGGACTCAGCGTCGGTCAGCAAGCGACGGCGGTGATCCGGGTGGAGAGCCTGCGGCTGGTCGACACGCCGCAGGATAATTCCATGGAGTTGCCGATGCTTACCAGCATGTACCTCGGCGATCGCTGGGAGTATCTGTTCCGCACGGCAGGGGATGACTTCGTGATCCGCGTGTACGGCACTCAGCAGCGTGATATGCAAAATTACCGCGTGGTATTGCCTGACGATCAACTCTGGATCTTCCCCAAAAGCTGATTACGGCAACGACACCCACCGGTAACCCGCAACAACGGTCACCGTCACAATCGTGGCGGTGGCCGCAATATGCATCAGCAGATCCAGCGCGCTGATATGCGTCGGGTGGCACAGTGACAATAGCGTAAGTGCCATACAGGCAACCCCTGCGCCCGCCGCTGCCAGGCTGCGCAGCGGATAGAGCGTGCGTGTGCGGTGCAGATAACCTATTACCATCGCCACCATTGGCGTACTGACTACGACCATAAACAGGTAGCAATTCGGTCCTTCTATGGCACCGACGGCAGGCGCAGCAGGGTGGCTATGCAGATTGGCGAGCGTACTGACGAACCAGAGACCGGCCAGTGGCGTAAACCATCGCCAGTTCAGCGGGCGCTGCCCGGCAATGCTCAATAAAAAGGCGTTACGCACCGCAAGCAGACCGGCGACAAAGGTCAGTAGTAGCTGTACCGCTGCCCAATTCGCACCCGTTTGCGACCAGTCGGTCAGTGTGCGGTTAAGCAATAAACTGGCGACGATCCCGCAGGGCAACGCCATGGCAACCCATGCCAGGGTCCGCCAGCCCGGATGCCACGGGCGCCTTACCGGCTCCATCGAGCGGCTTAATTTCTCTATCAATACATCATGATCGGCCATGTTGTGCTCCTAACCGACGAAGATTACTCAGTGCGCGATGCAGCAGGGACTTAACGGCAGAGACCGTAAGATGGGTATGCGTCGCGGTTTCCGACAGACTCATCTCCCGCAGATGAACATGCTCAACAATTTGCCGCTGGCGTGCCGGGAGCTGTTCCAACAATGTCGACAGTTCTTCCTGCGAATGCTGCGGCTCGCTGGCGGAGAACAAGGGCTCCGGCGCGAGGTCACTGTCCGTTTCCCGCAGCGAGTGGCGGCCACGTTTACGCAGTGCGTCAACCCCACGCGCGTGGGTTATCGCCATCAGCCAGGGCAAAAACGGCGATGCAGGATCATAGGTGTGACGCACTCTGTGCACGGTGAGCAGCACATCCTGAACAACATCTTCCAGCAGAATGTCGTCGGCTATTTGCCGGCGCGCCAGTGAGCGGATCACCGGCACCAGCGCTTTCAGCAGCCGCGTATACACCTGTTGATCGCCCGACTGCGCAAGCGCCATCAGGTGCGGCCATTCGTCACGCGCTGCCTCACTTTTATCCATATTCCGCCTTTATGTTTTTTTCCCGCAGGCTCCGGTCAGTGCGTTGACCACAATTGAGGGGGTTAATACCTGCGGCAAGATCTTCGGCGCACTGCCATCCGCCGGGTAGATCACATATAGCGGCAGGCTACCCTGGCCCAGCTCGTTCAGCGCATCATCGATATCGGCGTTGAATTTTGTCGAGTCGGCAATCATATACAGCGTACCGGTCTTCGCCAGCGCCTCTTTTACCGCCTGAGTGGAGAGCGATGTCTTCTCATTCACCTGGCAGGTGATGCACCACGAAGCGGTAAAATTGACAAAAATGGCCTTGCCGTGGCCGCGATTGTCAGCCACGGTTTGCGGCGACCATTTGATTTCTTCCACCTTCTGCGTGGTCTGCTCTGAAGGCAGTGCCGCGCTGTTGGTGAGCACTGACGGGAGCGGCACCAGCGCGGCGAGCAGCAGGACCGCGGTTGCAGTGAACAGCGCTTTATGACTGCGCCCGGCAAAGCGTTGCTGTTGCGCCATACCGTACAACCAGGCGGCAAAACTCACCACCACTGCCGCTGCAAGGATCGCTGCCAGCGCGGTGTCGCCTGCCTGTTGCGCCAGCACCCACACCAACCAGCCAAATGCGCCAAACATCGGAAATGCCAGTCCGCGTTTGAGTACGCTCATCCATGCTCCGGGACGCGGTAGCCATTTGCCCAGCGCCGGGAACAGGGAGATCAGACTGAAGGGCGCGGCAAAACCCAACGCCAGCGTGAAGAAGATCGCCAACGCCACTGCGGGTGGTTGCACCAGCGCATAGCCAATCGCGCCCGCCATAAACGGCGCAGCACAAGGCGTCGCTACGATAATCGACAGCGCACCGGTCAGCGCTGCACGGGTAAACGCGCCGCGTTGCAGGTTTATCTCCCCGGCACGTTGCAGGGAAAGTCCCACTTCGAATACCCCGAGCAGGTTCAACGCGGCGCCCAGAATCACCAGCGCAAGAAAGGCAATTACCAGCGGTGACTGGAGCTGGAAGCCCCAACCGACGGCGGTTCCTCCGGCGCGCAGAGCCAGTAATATCCCGGCGAGGATCAACATGGTTACGACCGTGCCCAGCAGAAAGCCGAAGCCCTCTTTGCGCACTTGCGCCGAATCTTGCGTATGGCGCAAAAGGCCCAGCGCTTTGAGGGAAATTATCGGGAATACGCAGGGCATAAAGTTGAGAATAATGCCGCCAGCGAAGGCGGCGAGCATGGCGGTCAGCATAGCGATTCTCTGGAGTCAGGTTGTTAATAGCGCATCAGGAGTGCGCGTTGGCGTATTGCTTCACTGCTTCCATTGTCTTCTGAATATGCGTTTCCGGGTTTCTGTCAGTGTAGCTCAGCAGGATTTTACCGTCCGGCGCGATGACGAAGGAGGTCCGGTCTGAAAGGGTTTTGCCATTCATTTGCATCAGCGTGTCGTACTGGGCGGCGACTTTCGCGCCAGGGTCGGCGGTGACGGTAAATTTGTCGCGGCACTCGAGCTTCGAGAACGCATCCACCTGATCGGTATTACCGGCGGTGACACCAATTACCGTGGCACCCAGCTTTTTAAAATCATCCGTCGCTTCGGCGAACGCGTGGGCTTCAATGGTGCACCCTTTGCTGAATGCCGCCGGGAAAAAGTAGAGCACCACCGGGCCTTTTTGCAGCGCCTGCTGCAATGAGAACGTCAGTGGTTTGCCTGCCAGTGCGCCTTGTAGTTTGAAGTCCGGCGCTTGAGTGCCTGCCGGCAGGGCTGCTTGCGCATTGCCGATGCTAAAAAGGGCAACGGTGGTCAGGCTCAGAACGAGTTTTTTTATCGGGGTCATGTTGCGCTCCATTAGGGTGAAGAAGAGTGACGCTCATATACAGTTCGCCGGTGGAGAACGGAAAGTTTCGCTCCGGGAAAAAAAATTGTACTTTGCTCTACGCTGATAAAGTATTAACCAGGGCTACAACAACGGTGCAGAATAGATGGAACCAACCCTGAGTCAGGTGATTGACTTTATCCGCGAATTTACCGGTCACAGACGTATTCCCATTCATGAGCATAGCTGGCTTGAAGCCGATCTTGGGGTAACAGGCGATGAAGGTGTGGATCTTCTGGAGGAGATTGCGCAGGCCTTTGACGTGCAGCTTTATACGGAGGAAGAGGGGTACTGCAACACTTTTTCCCTTGGGGAGAATGAATACCTTTTCCACAGTGAAGGTCTGGACCTGTTCGGTATCTTCCGGTTTATTAATTGGTTGCGCGGTATACCCGAACCGGTGGTCCGCGATCTGCCCGTCGGGCAGTTACATCGTGCGCTGGTGGAGGCGACCAGACATAAAGGAAAGGGTAGTAAGAATGCAGCTTGTTGATACTACTATGTAGAACACGTGATTCTCTTTGTATGGCAATCGACGTTTTCTATACCGTGTGCCCCTGAGTCCGAATATGATCCAGCTCGGCAATAAACCTGTTTAACTCATCCTGAATGTGTTTCCGGCGATGCTTTAATAACAAGCGGGCTGGAACAACACGCTCAATAATGGTCGGCTTTCTGGTCACGTACTCCGTTACGAGCCGTTTAACATCTTCTTCTGTCCAGCCATCCATCACGGGCGTCGGGTTGTAAAGAAGATTAGCCTGGAGGGCAGCGGCTTCCTCATCCAGAATCATGAAGATCGCTTCCCGGCTGAGTCCGGATTCCTTTAACACCTGAGTCATCCATCGATAGTCATCGCCCTGGAGTTCCCGCCCGGTGAAAAGCTCAGATAAGGTGTGCCAGGCAGGACTGCGCATAGCTGTCCGTATCACAGCGCGAGGGCCAGTGCCCGTCGGGAATGCTCAAGTGGCAGAGGCTGAGTTCACCGGGACGATAAAGAAGGAGTGAGCACCAAGCGCACAGATCGTCATCGGAGATGGATCGGCTGCAGGGATTGTTCTCAAGGGCGGTCGGATGAATGGTGGCCTGATGGGCGCTATCAGGCAACGGTGGCATCAGCTCAGCGCCTGATGCTGTTCTTCCGCCATCACCCAGAGTGCCCGGTTGAGCTTAACGTCTCCGTCTATGCCTTTAACTTTAACCGCGCGGATGTGGCTGCGCTTGCCTTTGGCAGTACGTCCTTGCAGACCACCTTTTCGCAGGTTTTCCTGGCGACGATTAAAAACTGACCACAGATCGTCCTGAAGATCTTCATAGCGGCGAAGGGTCAGTATCTGGGATGACGTCACCGGCTGGGACCCTTCGCGCCGCAGGTTCTCCAGCAGGGTGATGGTGGGAATAAACGTGTACTTTTCACTCCTGGAAGCATGTTTGTTCTCTCCGAAGACGCTGGGGACATGCTGCATGAGCTCTTCACGGGTTAAGGGGCGGTCGCGGCGAATCTGGTTAATACGGCCAAAGCTGCTGGCTAATCGCATAATAAAAACTCCTGTGGGGTTAACGACATAAAAAGCAGACAGGCCACGCTCCCGACAGGAAGCCTGGCCTGGTTTGATGAACGTTGTATTGATTGATGGGTTGAGGAATAAACGGGTATTGCTGAAAATGCTGCCGGGAAGATGGAAGCCCCTTTCAGAGTGGTTGTGGCAGGTTTTTCAGAAACGTAGCAACGGTGATTTTGCTAGTGTTCTGGGTGGAAACGACATCCATCTCTAAATTTAACAATCTAAGAAATACATTTGTCTGGTTAATTGGATGAAATCACATTATTCAGCTATGAGGTTGGGATAATGCGATAAATTCACGTAACTGGAGAAATAACATGGAGTTTTTCAGGAAAACGGCACTGGCAGCACTGGTAATGGGTTTCAGCGGTGCAGCGCTCGCCTTACCGAACGTTACCATTTTAGCGACCGGCGGGACGATTGCCGGTGGTGGTGACTCCGCAACCAAGTCTAACTATACGGCGGGCAAAGTTGGCGTAGAGAATCTGGTCAAAGCCGTTCCTCAACTTAAGGATATCGCTAACGTGAAGGGTGAGCAGGTCGTCAATATCGGTTCGCAGGATATGAACGACGACGTCTGGTTAACCCTGGCGAAAAAGATCAATAACGAGTGTGACAGCACCGACGGCTTCGTGATTACCCACGGTACCGACACCATGGAAGAGACCGCTTACTTCCTCGATCTGACCGTGAAGTGCAACAAGCCGGTGGTGCTGGTTGGCGCAATGCGTCCGTCTACCGGGATGAGCGCAGACGGTCCGTTCAACCTCTATAACGCGGTGGTGACCGCGGCGGATAAAGCCTCTGCTAGCCGTGGCGTGCTGGTGGTGATGAATGACACCGTGCTTGACGGGCGCGACGTGACCAAAACCAACACCACCGATGTGGCGACCTTCAAATCCGTAAACTACGGACCGCTGGGCTACATTCATAACGGCAATATCGACTACCAGCGTACGCCTGCGCGTAAGCACACCACCTCCACGCCGTTCGACGTTTCTAAGCTGAATGAACTGCCGAAGGTCGGTATCGTCTATAACTACGCGAATGCTTCAGATCTGCCGGCAAAAGCGCTGGTGGATGCGGGTTATGATGGGATTGTGAGCGCGGGTGTGGGTAACGGCAACCTGTACAAAACGGTCTTCGATACGCTGGCAACCGCAGCGCATAAAGGGACTGTTGTGGTGCGTTCTTCCCGCGTACCGACTGGTTCAACCACGCAGGATGCTGAAATCGATGATGCGAAGTACGGTTTCGTTGCCTCTGGTTCCCTGAACCCACAGAAGGCACGCGTACTGCTGCAACTGGCGCTGACGCAGACTAAAGATCCGAAACAGATCCAGACGATGTTTAATCAGTTTTAATCGCTGAAGGCGGCTGCGCTTATCACTCTGATTTGCAGGTCTGATAAGCGCAGCGCCATCAGGCAGTTTGCTGGATGGCTTTATCCAGCAAATGCATTTACGATCTTATTCGGTGAGAAACAGTTCAGGCAGCGAGTTTAAAAACAGTTTTCCGTGCTGGGTGATCTGCCAGTGCGTCTCACTCTCGGTCAGATCCCCCTGAGCAATGGCCTCATCAAGCGGCTGACGAATCACCGTCTCCGACAACCTCGTATATTGCGTAAATTCAGTCCACGGAGCCGCTTCCGGCAGACGGAATCGGTTCATGAAAAATTCAAACGGTTTATCGACCTGCTCCACATCGAGCTGGCTTTCCAGATAACGCCCCCTGCATATAGCCATGCGGATGGCGCGTTTTGGTGGTGCGAAGAATGCGGCCATCGGGGAACGTGACGTTACCATACGCGCCGCAGCTGATGCCGGGATAATCGCCAAAGCGCCACTAGTTGAGGTTGTGCTGACACATCGCCATCATAGAGAACGTAGTCCGCTTCTTTGGGTTTGGCGGATTCGACTTCCTTAACGGATAGAGGTTTGGTTTGTCTTGCCATTGCCGGGGTTCCATAGTTTTAGGCACCTCAAAAACAATAAAGCTTTATGAGGTGCCTAACAAAGTGCCTAGAAGGTTCGGATTTAATTAGTTGGCATCAGACTTCGCGGGACAAATTGCAGACACAAAAACAGCCCGCAGGGCTTGCGCCATACGGGCTTTCAGGACTTCATCGGATGACTCTGGTAATCACCGATGGAGAATTTTGGTGGGCTGGCGGAGTTTGAATAAACTCGCTAATTTATTGAATTAAAGTATTTTTAGTGAATTCAACTTTCATCCGTATACCTAAGCGTATACCAATCGCTTCGCCTAACACTCTTTTGAGCTCATTTCCTGTGCGCATTTATCCAGCTCGGCGGTAAGCCTATTCAGCTCATCCCGAATATGTTTCCGACGCTGTTTTAACAACAATCTGGCTGGAACAACACGCTCAATGATGGTCGGCTTCCTTCTCACGTACTCCGTGACGAGCCGCTTAACATCTTCTTCTGTCCAGCCATCCATCACCGGCGTTGGGTTATAAAGAAGATTAGCCTGGAGGGCAGGGGCAACTTCCTCATCCAGAATCACAAAGATCGCTTCCCGGCTGAGCCCGGATTCCTTTAACACCTTAGCCATCCATCGATAGTCATAGTCCTGGAGTTCCCGACCGGTGAAAAGCTCCGATAAGGCGTGCCAGACAGTGATGCGGTTTGCTTGATCGTTATCTGTCAGTTGCATGTTAGCTCCTCCCGATGCTGAAAAATAAGAGGATAAGAATTTTCCTAGATTGTAAACGAAAGCAAAAAATGCCTGCCAAATGCTCAATCACGGTAGTTAAAATGATTATGGGATATAAGAAAAGGAAAAGGCAAATGGTTGATATTACAGCAGAGATGCTTTGGAATATTGCCAGGCATTACCGGCATATAGAAAGCCTGCTAAATTCACAGCATTACAATGTCCATGCCATAGCACCACATTTGAACCAATGGTTTATCGTTTATGGAATAAATACAGAATTAAGAGCCGCTCATTTTATAGCGCAAGCTTGTGTTGAAACTGCAAATTTTTCCAGATTAACCGAAGTTCCAAGGGATGGAGGTAGAGAATATGATGCAGGAACGCGGATAGGACGTAATTTAGGTAATACAGAAGTAGGTGATGGTCCAAAATTTATAGGTCGAGGGTTATTACATCTGACAGGTAGAGAAAATTATACGAATTTTGGAAGCCAGTTTGAGAAAGATTACGTAACCGATCCCACTATAGTTGCAAGGAACCCATATGTTGCCGTTAAGGCAGCGTGTTATTATTGGGATCTCAGGCATGTTAATGCGGCAGCAGACAGGGATGACGTAAATAAAGTAACCCTTCTCGTGAACGGTGGCTACAACGGTCTCGAAGAAAGGAAAGGGGCGTTGATAAGAGCAAAGAGAGAGCTTGGAATAATATGAAACTATCAACTGGCATTCTAACATTATTATTGTGTTCTATAACTTTTCCGTCTTTGGCTGCTGCGAAACAGTCTGAGTTAACTTGTAAAGCTCAGGCAATAACAGAAGCAAATAAATTGCTGGCTTTTTATCGGGACAACGATGACAGGGCTGAGGTTGATAAAGACGTAACTGCATTAGCGAAGATGCAAAATCCGGAAAATAAATCGCAATATTTTGATGTATTGCAGACCTGGGGTTATATCTACAAAGGCAAGTATCGTATGAGATTCATCTTCCTCAATGACTGTACTCTCATGGGGGAAGAAATTTTAGAGTATGCTAATCCTTAGTATCACTCTGATTTTCGTATTTAACTTGGGGCGGCATTTTTGCCGCTCCCTACGATAAAATAAGTATTCAATGATTATCATCCTTCATTTCCGGATTCTTTGGATGGTGTGCTAACAAGTGTTTGTACCGTTTAAGGATTATGTTCGATAAATTGAGTTCATTAAGGAAATGCTGTTCTAATGAAAATCCCGCAACATCAAGATCAATACTTTTGTTATTCATGTTTTGTTGCGTTGTTTTTATACCTTCCATTAAAATGCCTTGCTCATGATAATAATCCATGATAAGAGTGATGTCTTCCTTGTCGAGTTTACTTAATTCGTTGAAATAGGCTTTGTATACCTCATTGGTTTGGTTAGATGCAATTTTTAAGCGGGCTCCTCCGAGAAAGTTGAGATTAATGGCGAATGGTTCACCTGTTATATGCTCTGCGTTTTCGTCATAACCTATTTTTCTTGTGCTATCGAGAAACTTAAGAGTGCTGTGGTTATAAGAGATTTCATACGCAAACATTGTGCGAATGTTATTTTTTTTAGCTATTGTTTTTGATTCATCGTGATAATTAGTGTAAATAATGTTTCCTATAAAAAGCATCATTGCAAGAATTACTGAGCTTGCTTCCCAGTTTATTTTTTGGAGCATATTTCTAATTGTCATTTTTATCCTCAAGTTTTCAAAAAGCTAAACTAAATCACTATAAACTAAATGTGCAAACATATTGCAGTTATTAATTATGAACTGTTGCGAGATATTGATACAGAAGATAATAGGTGAATCTCGTCTTAGGCTGACCCGAATGATATATGTTAAGGATACGCATTCTTTGACATCATGAATGAGAGGAATTCTTAATGATAATGAAGGGGTTACCCCTTCAGCGATATTGCTAAGTAGTCGTATGGGCGTCATTTCTGCGAACAACTAGAGACATTATGTTAGGTTTACAGATCGCTACCGGAACCAGATTGCCATGACCATGCGGATAGCGGCAGATTTCCTCATGGCATGACATTTCACCAAGCGATTAGCTGGTTCCACTAATATTGCTATTGACAGCAATGGTCACCATTTTCGTTGTATGTTTTCGAGGGATGGGGATAAAAAATTTTTTTCAGTAAAACAGTTTAAACTGTTCACTAAGCGTTTTTGTTGTTTATTTTCATTATGTTACGTAGTGAATGGTCGGTGAAGAGTGAACAGTTAACTCTTCACTATGTGCTATTCGCAGGTAAAAAAAGACCGGCAATCGCCGGTCTGTATCGGTTATTTCGTTGTGGGCTCATCGCACTTCGGCAACCAGTCGCCGTTGCTTTCCTCTCTGAGAGTAAGGTTAGTCTGCATCCCCTGATTTGTTCGCCGCTTGTCATAGTTCAGGCCGTACTCTTTCAGCATGGTGGGTAATCCCTTGCCGAACATCGTCAGACTCAGGGTGTTCTTGTAGCCGTGTGCCTCCATATACACCAGATAGGCGTGATACAGGTAAAGCCTCGGCTGGCGTGGAATGATGTTGGCGTTACCCATATACATGCCGTCCGGTGCAGGGCGTTCCTGTAAATAGCCGCAAAAATCAAACGCCGGGTCAGCATCGCGCTTGATGCTGAGTGCCTCGCCGGAGTTCTGCTGCGACTGGAGCAGCGTGCGGGCGGTCATCGGTTCGCTGAACTTCTGCATAAGCTGGCGCACAATGACGGCCAGCTCGCGGGCGATTTTATCCTTCAGGTGCGGGTCGCGTTCTTCCGGGGCAATCTGTTCCGGGAAATGCAGAATAACCCGGCGGCGCGATACACCGCCGCTGCGGTCGGTGAAGCGCATCGGGTTATTGTTCACGGCCAGAATCACCGCCGGAATGTGGGTGGAATAGGCGTCGCGGTATTTCGGGTCAACTGACACCGCATCACCACCGGTGATGGCCTTGAGCCCCGCACCGTCCCCGCTCCATTTCTCCTGGTCAGGCAGACGGATGAGCGAGAAGCCTATCAGGGCGGCGCGCTCGCGGGGTGATTCCAGCGTTTCAATGGTCGCGGAGGTGGCGTTGTCCTCGCCTGCGAGCATGGTCGCAATTTCGGCCAGAATACTTTTCCCGCTTCCCCCTGGCCCCGTCACCTCAAGAAAGAGCTGCCAGTCGTAGCGGTTCGCCAGCACCATAAACAGCGCAGCGAGAATCACGTCGCGTTTGTCAGCGCGGCCACCGGCAGCACGGTCGAGCCAGCGCCAGAAATGCGGGGCATGGGTTTCCAGTGTTTCGCCCGCCACCGGCGGGGTGAAATCCACCTCGCACAGGGTGCGCAGCCAGTGGGATTTGTGGTGCGGGCTGAACGTGCCGCTCACAGTATCGAGCACGCCGTTACGAAAGCCAATCAGCCGCCGCGCCGGAGCGCCCTGTTGCGGAACAATCAGTTTCAGGGTCTCCACCACCGAGGCAATTCTCCCTGACGAGAACGGCGCGCGCAGGCGCTGGAAGAGTGCGGCCACATCACGGGAAAAGTCAGCCGGGGAAATCACTTTCCAGGCTCCGGCTTCATAGCGGGAAAGGAGCTGCCCGTTTGCATCCACGGCCAGCGCCTCGCCGTAGTGCTCATGCACGCGCATCGCCTTCTCACTGGTGCTCATGGCGGTAAATTCCGCCTCGCTCATGGTGTCGAACGGGCTGGCGACCGGTGGCTTAATGGCATCGTAAATCGCCTGACGCGTGGCCTGCTCGCCCTGCTGCATAAATGCGTCATTCCAGTCCCCGAACACCGGCGGCAGGGCAACCACACCGGCGCAGGCTTCTGCGGCCGCAGCGGCTTTTGTCTGCCCCTCGCCGTTCAGGTCACGGTCGGCAGCGAGGACAATCTGACAGCCCGGATGCCGGTTGCGGGTAAGGCTCGCCAGAGAAAGAAGGTTCACGGACGACAGCGCGACCATCACGGTTTCGCCGGTCAGGTGATGCACGGTCAGCGCCGTGGCGTAACCTTCGGCTATCCACAGACGTTTTCCCGCCTGTTTCTGCCCTTCGATGATATGGCATGCCCCCTTCACCTGGCCGCCTTTAAGTGTGCGCTTGTCGCCGTCCGCGTTAATGAGCTGGAGGTTCACCAGCGCGCCGGTGTCGTCATACAGCGGGACAATCACATCCCCGGCGCGGTACATCACGCCGCCGGTTTTGTGCGTGGTGGTCAGCGTCAGGCATTCGAAGCCGGGGAATCCCTTGCGGGTCAGGTAGGCGTTACCGGTGGCTGAACGGCTTTTCCCCAGCAGACTGGCCGCCAGCTCGGCGGCCTCCCTGCGGCTGGCTTCGGTTTCTGCCGTATCAGCAGCAATTACCTTCGGGGCAACCGGCGGCAGGTTGCCGGTCACGGCGTTCACCCGGTCGGCGGCTTCGCTGACCGTCACGCCCAGCGCCTTTTCAACCAGGCTCAGGCCGTCACCCGCGCCGCACTGGTTGCAGAACCACGTCCCGCGCCCCTCTTTATCGTCAAAGCGGAAGCGGTCAGCACCGCCACACACCGGGCAGGGCTGATGCCGGTTTTTAATGACCTTCACACCCAGCGCCGGGAGAATGCGCGGCCAGTGGCCGCACGCCTGTTTCACGATTTCCGTTACGTTCATTTTCATTATTTTTCCTCAGTGCACGACCGGCGCGGTGATATGGCGGGCGCATAACTCTTCCATCACGGCCAGGCCCAGAAAGGAGAGCGACGGCGCGGTTTTAAGCGGTGCGGCATTCATTAAATCTTCCAGCAGTGCACAGGCAATCTGGCGGCCTTTTTCCTCGCCGTGCTGGCGCAGATAAAACCCTTCCAGCTCGGCGGCGATGGCGGATTCCAGCGCATCAAGCGTCAGATGTGGATAGCGGTGCTGGCGCTGACACAGGGTCAGCCAGGCACAGGCCACGGCGCGGCGGTAAAGTGCAGCGCGCAGGGCGGGCGGTAACGGCTGTTTCATACCTTTTCCTCCCCGTCGAGCCAGCGCCGGTTGCAGCGTTCTATCACGGCATCGAGCTGATCCGTCATCAGGTAAATCAGGGAAATGAGTTGCAGACGCTCAGCCGGATCGCGGCGGAGTATCACGCTGTCCTGTTCCGCTGCCAGCTCGCCTACCAGATGGCCGATATTGCGCAGGTGCTCAAGATATCTGAGATCGTCAAGGGTGAGGATGGAGCGACTCATGCGCGCACCTCCGCAACCGGCAGGCGACCGGCAAACGAGAGAACATAATCGCGAACGAGGGAACGGCGCGCAGTGCACTCGTCTCCGGCAACGGTGCGGAGCATACAGATACGGGGCTTGCGGTCTGCACGACGAACGGCGGCAAACACAAAGACAAACTGCGGGTGTGACGGGGTGAGGGTCGTAGCCATAAAGGCATTCTCCAATAAGTAGCGGTTAGTGCTACCACCGGAAACGCCAATTTCACTGGTGGCAGCCCGAACGGGGTTGGCGTAACCGGCCTTATTGGAAACCGGCCAGCCCGAAGGCTGCCCCGCCCGGACTGCCATTATCTGAATGAAACCATGGTGCAAAACTGGACACCACAGCCCGGAAAATGGGTGTGTCTGAGCCACGACATAAAAAAACACGCCTGGCGCGTGTTGTGTCGCCAATAAGTTACGCGGAACGCCAATTCCGGCTGCCGATTTTGCGACAGCGGGAAAACTATACCTGGTAATGCCGACAGGAAGCAAGCCAGAAAAAGG
The DNA here is from genome assembly GCF_900094925.1 of Kosakonia oryzendophytica. Lineage (GTDB taxonomy): Bacteria > Pseudomonadota > Gammaproteobacteria > Enterobacterales > Enterobacteriaceae > Kosakonia > Kosakonia oryzendophytica. The sequence goes on from NZ_FMAY01000012.1 coordinate 90,261, forward strand.
GCCGTTTTGCTGACCGGGCAACATCATGCATCACAGCCCCGGTTACGTGCCGCGATGCGGTCACTCATCCAGGCAGTAATTTCACTGTGCGCCCACGCCACGTTTTTTCCACCGAGAGAGATTTGTTTCGGGAAAGCCTCCCGGCTGATGAGGTCGTAAATGGTAGAGCGGGACAGACCGCATAAATGCATCACTTCCGGCAGACGTAAAAAGCGCTCCTGAATAACGTCGGAAACCGGCATTAATGGCGCGGCAGGGGCAGAAGACGGGGAAGAAAAAACGGTGTGCATCGGGCTACCTCATAATGTCCATACAGTGCCGGTCGTGTCTTTCCGGCTTCGGGTAGCGCTCTATTTTGTGCATATTTTTGCATATTACAACAAGGGGGCTTCAGGCTGTTTCCTGCATGGTTGTCTGTTTAATAAGCAGCTTATTTTTCGGGTTTGCCTCTGTTTGCCAATAAATGTCAATGTTGGCCAATATAACCAGTAACTAAAATTGCAAACCTTTTTATCCAATTAATTCGGCGGGTATTAACAGGAAAAAACATCAGAAAAAAATACTGCTGTACCGGAAGAAACAAAAAGCCGGTGAACAGTAGTGAACAGTCGGTGAACACTTAACCTCTCAACTGTTCATCCTTTAACTTACTGTATTACTTATTATTTTATTTATCAGTGAACAGTGTGAAGAGTTAACTACAGAAAAACAAACAGAAAGAGGGCTTTTCCTGCGACCTCTTTCTGGCGAGCCGGTTTTTTCAGCGGTTTTCTGTGCCATCCCGGCCACAACTGCAACCGGTCGTTTCGTTGTGCAGGGCGCGGCAGAATGCACTTACATTGACAATACAGAGAGCCCCGCCATGAAAACTGAACTTATGACCTCCATCATGAAAACCATCGGCAGCACGCAGACCGGTGCCTCCCGCGCCGTTATCGACGGAGCCCTTAAGACCGTACATAAAAAAGCCGCAGAGGATAACGCCGCTGCCGTCAACCGTGCCCTGAAGGCCTTTACAGAGGCAAAAGCCGCTCACACCGGCAGCATGCTAAAACTGAACGACATCGGCGCAGCCATCACGCGCAGCGAAAAGGAACGCCAGAACGCGCTTGAGGAAAGCGCCGCAGCAGAGAAGAGCTGGCGCGAGCGTTTCCGCAGTCTCGGCGGTGCCATGACACCGGAGCTCAGGGCCGGACACAGCAGACACATCGCCGGTCGTGAGCTGGCGGAGGAGTTCACCGGCCTGATTGCTGAACTGGAGACGGACAAATCCCGCGCCATGCTGGAAGCATGCACGACAGGTAAAACGTATGTCACTGAGCATGCACGGGCGTTTGGCGTCTGCGCACAGGCAGAGTGGGCAGAGGCCATGCGGGACATCAGCCCGGCGCTGGTGCGGGCATTCTGTCTGCGCCTGCGTGCGCTGGAGCTGAACGGTGCGACGCGCCCGGCGGACATTCTGGCTGAGGAGCTGCACATGCATGTTGCGGTGCAGGCACAATTTTATAACTTTGATATGGACAATGAGCCGGTCTTCTCACAACTCGGCATGCACCGCCCGCCGCTGACCGGCGTGGATATGACGCTGTATAAAAGTCCGCTGAAGCGTTCGCAGCTTGCCACGCAACTGGCCGAAAAGAGAAAGCAGGCGAAGGACTGAGCCATGTTTCACTGCCCGTTCTGTAAACAGCCCGCGCACACGCGTACCAGTCGCTATCTGACGGAAAACCTCAAACAGCGCTATCACCAGTGCACCAGTATTGAATGCTCGGCCACGTTCCGCACCTCCGAGACGCTCGACGGTGTGATACGCAGACCGGCCATGCCGGAAAATCAGGTCCTGCAGGCAGATATTCAGCCACAATAATTCCCCGAAAATCTCCTGATTAATATGCGCCGGTACTGGTTACCGGCTGCGCCCTCAGTACCCCAAAAAACCGCTAAAAATCCCGATATTTTTCCGAAAAATACCCTGCATGCATCAGGTGCATTTAACTGCATTTATTTCCCTGCCAGCCGGAAGCCCGCCCGCACCGGTCCCGGCGCGGCCTGAGCCCGGTCATGCATCTGCATTTAAACCGCCCTGCAAAGCGGGCAGGCGAGGCGGGGAAAGCACTGCGCGCCGGAATAATAATTAATTATTCTAATTTAGGGTATGTCAGTGAGTCGTTGTAGCGGAAAGACAATCATTATGTAAATGCCGGGCTATGTAACATACAATCTGAATCATGGTCGTTAAAATGTAATTGTTACATTCATACTTTAATAAGTGAAAATGAAGGTGTGTGCGGCTAATCTTATAATTTTTTAGCAGGAGTAGTGAGATGAGCAGGAAATACAGTAAGAGGTTGATTAGTCAAAAGCCGTTTCAAATAAAAACATCTGGTGAATTTATTGAGATTGTAAATCCTTTTAAAGGTTTGAGTGAAGAAAAAATAAAAGATATCACTGGAGCAATGTCTTTGGATGCAAAGGGAAAAGTTCCGCTTTTAAAAAATGAACTTATTGAGTTAATTAAAGATGTTAATCCCATGAGTTTGTTATCGAGTTTCGTGACAAGTTCCCTCACTGCTGTAGATGAGGAGAAGGGGGTATCTATAAAAGATAGTAAAATTGAAATCCCTCAGTACTATATTGAGTATATTCAAGCTATATTTTTAACACTTCCCCCGGAGCAGTTTAACTCTAAATCAAAAACAAAAAATGAAGTGTATGATAAAATTAAATATAATTTAGATTGTATTTTTTCAATAAATATGCTGACACGGTTTGATGGTGGGCTTAGGTCCAAAAGTGATGAAGAGAAAAGTGCTTTTCTGATGCGGATTTTAATGCAGGGCCAAACTACTGCAGTTAGGAATTGGGGATATTACACTCAAGTTAAAAAGATTATTCTAGAACTTTACGGCCATTTCAATAATGAGCTTAGAGAAAATTTTGGTTTCAGTGTGGAGAATGTAGTTAAGTATTTTGACTATCTAATAGGTTCCATCGAGACAAGGATAAATGAAAGGATGTCAAAGTTACGACTTTATTATGACTTTGATATTGATTGCCTTCGTGATAATGTATTAAGTGAAATCGATGCAAGTGAATTTATGGATATCACAGGAAGTGATATTCATGATGCAAACAAGGAAACTCTGATTCATTCATTACTTATAAAATACATGAGTTATGACGATTCATTATTTGTTTTTAATGGATTACAAGTATCTGCAGATACAAATATTGCTATAAGTGAAATTAATTGTATACAAAATTATTTTTCTCTTGAACGAGGACAATTGGCTGGGGTTAACAGAGAATATTTAACTCTTGATAATCCAGTTTGGTATAAACCGCTAATCAAAAAAAATCAAGATGAATATTATTGCTTTATACCTCAAGTTTTTTTTAGTTTCATTATCCCTATATTTGATGATTTAATATCCTCCTTTGCAGAAGGCGCATTATCGGACAGAAAAGGCACTTATTTAGAAGAGAAGATCAACGAAATCATTAAGTCAAAGTTTAATGAAGCAGTAATCTATAACGGTTTAAAATGGACCCTAGATGGACAACAATACGAAACAGATGTATTAACTCTTATAGATTCGTTTGCGATTATCTTTGAAGCCAAGTCAGGTAAAATATCTAAACCAGCATTACGTGGAGCACCAGAACGTTTAAAAAAACATATAAATGAATTGATAGTAAGTCCCTGTATTCAGTCTCAACGGCTAAGAGATAGGCTTTTTTATTTGAATGAGAACTTGGATGTCGAAGATGATCTCACAAAAAAACTAGGTGAGGGGTTAAGGAAAATTAAGAAAGTGGTTCGTGTTTCTATTTCTCTAGAAACCTTTGGTGCCATGCAGTCAAATATGCAAAATATTAAAGACAGTGGATGGTTTGCAGAAGATTTGGAGTCATGTCCATCGATGTGTCTAGCTGACTTTGAAACTATTGTTGATGTACTAGATAAACCATCGTTTGTATTGCATTATCTTTCTTCACGTCAACGCGTTGAGAGCGAATATAATTATTTTGGTGATGAGTTAGATCTGCTCGGAACTTATCTGGAAACTCTTTTTTGCTTAGAGAAATCAGATGGAAAAACCAATCTAATATTGACTACAATGTCACAGAAAATCGATGACTACTATATTTCTTTAGAAAGTGGAGTAAGAATAGACAAACCAAAGCCAAAAGTAAGGAAAATTTTTATGGATATTATTGAACAGCTTGAGATTAGAAAAACTTACCGATGGTTAGAACTATCTCTATTATTAAATAACATTCACCCGAATGAGCAGGCCGTTATTAGTGGAATGATTAATGAAATGAAAAGAAACGTGAGGAAAAAATGGAGAGTTTCTGGGCACGTAAATTCAGTTATCTATGCATCAAATGTTTTTGACCACTATGGCTTTTGTTACTTTGCTTACTGTAATAAGAACCAAAAAGATGCTACATCATTTTCTGAGGCATGTGCGCATGAATCAATAGACATTCAGGGTAGAAAGCTTTGCTTAGTTGTAGGTAAGAACTTAGATGATCATAATGTTGCATATAATAAATTAGCCTTATATGGTGATTCTTCTTTTGTTTTTTGACGATATAAGATGAGATTGGGACTAATGTCCCAATCTCTAAGATTTGACCTTCATTCCCCACCAATCCATCAACTCTATTCTATCATTTAGGTATGTTGAGCGATTATATGCCCTTCTTACTTCATTTTTATCTGAATGAGCTAGTGCGGCCTCAATTACATCTGCTTTGAATCCATGTTCATTCATCGCAGTACTAGCAATTGAACGAAGCCCATGTGCAACCAGTCTGCCACTATAACCAATACGCTTCAACGCAGCATTAGCTGTCTGACTATTCATTGGTTGTTTTGGATCATTTCGACTAGGAAAAACATACTCACGATGAAAACTAATAGGCTTCATCATCTCTAAAATCTCTAATGCTTGAGACGATAAAGGAACTATATGTTCCCTTTTTGCTTTCATCCGTTCTGCAGGAATTGTCCAGAGTTTAGCTATGAGATCGATCTCTACCCATCTTGCTCCTGATGCCTCCGAAGGGCGAACAAGTGTTAAGAGCTGCCATTCAATCAGGCAGCGAGTTGGAACGGATAAATTAGACATAATTAGTGAACGCATCAGCTTCGGCAATTCCTCTGGCCGAAGCGTTGGCATGTTCTGTTTTTTAGGTTTCTCAAATGCCATACCGATACCTGACGCAGGGTTGGCATCTATCAGGCCGGTGTTCACTGCGTAAATCATGATTTCGTTAATACGCTGTACCAGGCGGCGAACGGTTTCCAGTGCGCCCCGCGCTTTAATTGGCTCAAGCGCTTCAACTAATGTCCGCGCTTTTATTTCCTGAACCGGGATCTCACCTATAGTCGGAAAAATATCCTTCTCTAACGATCGCCAGATATCTTTCGCGTAATCGGGTGTCACGCTGTTGCGTTTCATGGCAAACCAGTTTGCTGCCACATTTGAAAAAATGCTCTCTATCGCGATCTGTTGCTGCTCTGCTGCCTGCTCGGCTTGTGTTTGAGGGTCGATTCCTCTTGCTAATGAAGAGAGGTACTGCGCGCGCAAGCTTCTGGCTTCGGCCAGAGAGAGGGCAGGGAAAGCGCCTAGGCCAATCATGGTGCGCTGCTTTGTTGTCGGTCTTTGATAGCGAAAGCGCCACAGTTTTTTGCCGCTTGTTTTCACTATAAGGAAAAGGCCGTCGCCATCATGCAACGTCAGATCTTTATCAGTCGCTTTAGCGCGTGAGACTTCGGTGTTGGTCAGGGGGCGTGTTGTCCGTGCCACTGTGGCCGCTCCTTCATGAATTGGTATACGGTTTTAGGTATACATCGTACCGTATACCTAAACGTATACCAATAATCACCGGATTCAGCCGGATGACCTCGGACGATTACAGACACAAAAAAGCCCGCAGAGCTTGTGCCGTGCGGGCTTTCAGGATTTCACCGGACGTATCCGGATCATGAAGTGGTGGAGCTGGCGGGAGTTGAACCCGCGTCCGAAATTCCTACATCCTCGGTACTACATGCTTAGTCCAGTCTTTACATTCGCTTGCCAGCTGCGGACGGACACGCCACTAACAAACTAGCCTGATTAGTTTTAACGCTTCAACCCCAGGCAGGGCATCCGCGCGATCTCTTTTGGGTTTGACCTCTCTTGATCCCCGTCCTAAGAGCGGAGGCTAGGGAGAGAGGGCTTCAAAGCAGGTTATTAAGCTGCTAAAGCGTAGTTTTCGTCGTTTGCGACTATTTTTTGCGGCTTTTTACGAGGCCAACCGCCCCTCGGCATGCACCTTGGGTTTCGCAAATCCCGTCGAATCCAGAATCAGCCCCAAAAGTGTGAAATGAGTATAACACTTTTATGATGCAGCACACCAGTCCATATCGTGGCTGCATTTCATTGGGTGATGTTTACATGGCGTGTGAAGAGGAATAACCAGAACGAGGGTGCGTGGGAAATGATGCCCTCTCCCGGCGTGAGAGGGCGGAACAGGGCGCTATCAGCGTCCTGCGTTTTTCATGATACGTGCTTTATCGAGCTGCCATTCACGCTCTTTCAGATCGGAGCGTTTATCGTGCTGTTTCTTACCTTTCGCTACGCCGATTTTCACTTTGCACCAGGCATTTTTCCAGTACAGCGACAGCGCTACCACGGTGTAACCTTCGCGGTTGATGCGTCCGTAGAGTGAATCGAGCTCGCGTTGGTTAAGCAACAGTTTGCGTGTGCGGGTCGGATCGCAAACATAGTGGCTGGACGCCACGGTCAGCGGTGTAAAGTTGGCGCCAAACAGAAAGGCTTCGCCGTCTTTCAGAATAACGTAGCTATCGCCAATGTTTGCTTTACCGGCGCGCAAGGATTTTACTTCCCAGCCCTGCAATGCCAGCCCGGCTTCAAATTCCTCTTCGATGAAGTATTCATGGCGGGCGCGCTTGTTGAGCGCGATGGTTGCTGAACCTGGTTTATATGCTTTTTTCTTCGTCATAATGTCGTGAAGCCATCCGGTAATCTGATATCTGAAACTGACCTCATTGCGTCCTGTGAGGTTTAACGCGTTATCTTAGCATGAGTTCCGGCGTAGCGTTTTCCTTTCATCCTGGGGAGATGTTATTATTTGTCGATTGTGTGAACGTGGAAGAACCGAATGCCTCAGATTAGCCGGACTGCGCTGGTTCCTTATAGCGCAGAACAAATGTATCAGTTAGTGAATGATGTAAAGTCCTACCCGCAGTTTCTGCCAGGCTGTACAGGCAGCCGGGTGCTGGAGTCCGGGCCGTCGGTGATGACCGCTGCCGTGGATGTTTCCAAAGCCGGGATCAGCAAGACTTTTACCACACGCAATACGCTGGAAACTAACCAGAGCATTTTGATGCACCTGGTGGATGGCCCGTTCAAATCGTTGATCGGTGGCTGGAAATTTACACCGCTTAGTACCGACGCCTGTCGTATTGAGTTCCAGCTCGATTTCGAGTTTACCAACAAGCTGATCGAACTGGCATTTGGCCGCATCTTTAAAGAGCTGGCGGCAAATATGGTGCAGGCCTTTACCCTTCGGGCGAAAGAGGTTTACCGTGTCGGGTAAGATTGCCGTTGAAGTTGCCTATGCTTTACCAGAAAAGCAGTATCTGCAACGGGTGACGTTGGACGATGGCGCAACCGTTGAACAAGCGATTCTGGCTTCGGGTTTGCTGGATCTTCGTGACGATATCGATCTGAACGTTAATAAAGTCGGTATTTACAGCAGACCGGCTAAATTACAGGATGTGGTGCGCGATGGTGATCGCGTGGAGATCTACCGCCCGCTGATTGCTGACCCAAAAGAATTGCGTCGCCAGCGTGCGGAAAAATCCGCCAGTGCGAAAAAGTAATTTTGTTTATTTCGCCGCTGTGCTGGTTTTTAACAATGCGTTAAGGCGTGAGGTGGCGTTGTTCCATGGCGAGACAGTATTAAACTGGATCATTCGACCTCGCGTCCATTTTCCATACCACTGCTGCTGATAGAGCGCTTCGTCGCTGTAGCTTTCAACCAGCATTACCAGAGCGTGATAGCACTGCTCCAGCTTTGCGCGCAGTGTTAACCAGTCGGTGATATCCGCGTAATCGCTGTAGTACTTTTGCGCCAGTTTGCCGAGCTCATTCCATTTGAATCCCGCTGCCGGAAAATCGATTTGCTTTCCTGACGCTTCCTGTTGATGCCAGTAGATTACCTGTTCCCCCCAACCCAGTAAGTAACTAACAAGGTTTGCGGCGCTCATTGTGGTGCCGGATGCATGCCCTTCCAGAAGAGGGGTAAATGCGATATCCACAGGAATGCGATCGAGTTTTTTCTGCAAAGTGAGCCAGGATTTCTCCATTGAAGCCAGCAGTTCATCTTTGCTTTGCGGTACAGCCATTGTTTCCTCCCTGAAAACAAAAAAGGTGCCCTTTGGCACCTTTTTGTGGTTATGGCTTACTGTTGTTTGGTCAGCGCGGGTTTGTTATCCAGGCTGGTTAATACACCATTGCTGTTAAACGTCAGTGTCAGTGTCTGCTGGGTTACATCTTCATGTCCCGGTTGTTGGCGGAACACGTAGAACCACGTGTTGCTACCAAACGGGTCTGTCATCATCGGCGTACCCAATGCATAAGAAACCTGCTGTTGCGTCATACCCACGTGGATTTTTGCAACGTCGTTAGGTGTCAGGTAGTTCCCCTGATTGATATCAGGGCGGTAAACCACGCGTTCTACAGTAGAGCAACCAGCGGTCAACATCAGGAGAACCGCTGCGGCAGCAGTCAGCATTTTACAGCGCATAGTGATTTGATTCCTTTTCGGGCCCGAACAATACGTGGCTCATATGTAATATGCCGATGATAATAGACCTTTAGCCAGTTTAAAACCTTTGTGGCGGAGTCTGTTGTCGTTTTTGTCGGGAACTCTGACCCTGAGAATTCAAAAAAGTTTACGCTGCCAGCAGCTCTTTTGCATTCGCCAGCGCATTCCTTGTCACTTCTCTGCCGCCCAGCAGGCGGGCCAGTTCCTGTAAACGGGCACGTTTATCCAGCAGTTGCATATGCGTTTCGGTCATTGCGCCGTCGGTCTCTTTACTGACATAGAAGTGATGATGCCCGCAACCTGCTACCTGTGGCAGGTGAGTCACACACATTACCTGGGTTGATTCCCCTAACTGACGCAACAGTTTGCCGACCACAGCGGCGGTCGGACCACTAATACCCACATCCACTTCATCGAAAATGAGTGCCGGGGTTTCCATTTTCCGTGCGGTAATCACCTGGATTGCCAGTGCAATGCGCGACAGTTCACCGCCAGAGGCGACTTTGGCGATAGATTGCAACGGTTGCCCAGGGTTAGTGGTGACACGAAACTCAATGCGATCGGCACCTTCAGCAGTCAGTGAACGATCATCAAAGGCGACATCAATATCAAACACACCGTGAGGCATAGAGAGCGCGTGCATGCTATCAGTGATCAACTGACTCAACTCCTGCGCATATTTCACGCGTTGGTCGTGCAGAAGCCGGGCGCTCTCCAGTGCCAGTTGATGATGCTGGCTGACGGCCAGCGTCAATGTTTCTTGTGAATCCGCCTGATCGTCCAGCAACTGCTGTTCATTAAGCAGTGATTGGTGGAGCTGCGGCAGCTCTTCCGGGCTGATATGGTGTTTGCGGGCAAGTGTGATCTGCCGGGCGATGCGCTGTTCCAGTTCGTAGAGGCGATTCGGATCGAGATCCAGGCGGTCGCAGTAGTGGCGTAGCTCATCGCTGGCTTCGCTAATCTGGATGGCGGCTTCTTCCAGCATATCCAGCACGCCGGAAAGGCGCGTGTCCATGCCCGCCAGCTCCGTCAGTAACTGGCGAGCGGCATAGAGTTGACTTTGCAGGTTAACGTCTTCGCCATCCGCCAGTACATTCAGTGCGTGCTGGCTGGTAGAGAGCAGTTGTCCACTGTTCGCCAGCCGTTTGTATTCTTCGTCGATTTGCTCAAACTCGCCCGGTTGCGGGTTAAATTCATTCAGTTCTTTTAGTTGATAGTGCAACAGCTCTGCACGGGCTGCACGCTCCTGGCTCTGCTGCTGATGCTGCGCCAGTTCACGGCAGCTCTGATGCCAGGCGCGATAGTTCTCCGACATTTGCAAAGTGAGCGCATACTCACCCGCGTAGCCATCGAGCAGCGTTTTCTGGTGTTCGGGTTTGATCAGCAACTGATGCGCGTGCTGCCCGTGGATTTGGATGAGGAGCTGGCCCAGTTCGCGTAACTGAGAAAGGGGGACCGCCGTACCGTTGATAAAACCGCGGGAACGCCCGTCACTGCTGATGACGCGGCGAAGTAAACACTCACGCCCGTCTTCGAGTTGGTTCTCCTCCAGCCAGCGTTGAGCCGCCGGGGTGTCTTTCAACGCAAAGCGAGCGCACAGATCAGCGCGGGGCGCACCTGCGCGCACCATGTCAGCGTCGGCGCGGCCACCCAGGCACAGGCCGAGTGCGTCAATGGCAATGGATTTACCCGCCCCGGTTTCGCCGGTAATAGCCGTCATCCCGCTGTGAAAATCGATCTCAAGCTCACGAACGATAGCAAAATTACTGATGGTCAGTTGTGCCAACATGGTTGCTTTCCTGTATGAAAAACCATAACTGTGTTTTCGTACAGTATAAACTGGTTTTATATACAGTAAAGTGTTGTGTGATGATTTTCAGAACAATTTTTTCGACCAACCGAGTTTTGAGCTTAGCGTATTGAAATAGCTGTAATCTTTAGGGTGAATTAAGTTTAAATGATAGTCGCAGCGGCGGATTAACACATCTTCGCCTTCCTGAATGGGTAGGGCGATTTGGCTGTCGCAACTGACTTCCAGGTCGCTGCGCCGATGCGAGAAACGCAGGCGAATGGTGCTGCTGCTGTTGATAACCAGCGGGCGTGCCGACAGCGTATGCGGGAACATCGGTACCAGTGTGATGGCGTCCAGCGACGGCGTCAGAATCGGCCCACCTGCAGAAAGCGAATAGGCGGTGGAGCCAGTTGGCGTCGAGATAATCAGTCCGTCGGAACGCTGAGAAAACGCAAAAACTTCGTCAATATAGACTTCGAATTCGATCATATGGGCCACTTTGCCCGGGTGCAGCACCACTTCATTAATGGCGGTGCTGATGCGTTTTTGGCACTCCTGCTGGCAGACCTGCACTTCCAGCAAAAAGCGTTTTTCAGCGATATAATGCCCTTCCAGCACATCGGCAAGCTGCTGTTGGGCGTTATCCGGGTCGAGGTCGGTGAGAAAACCGAGATTGCCGCGGTTAATGCCGATAACATTGATATCATAACGGGCCAGGGTGCGCGCCGCGCCAAGCATATTACCGTCGCCACCGACCACCACCGCCAGATCGCCATACTGACCAATTTCCGCCAGCGTGCCGGTTCGCACATTTTTGAGCTGCAGTTCCTGGGCAATCTGCTGTTCAACAATGACATCGTAGCCTTTTGCGCTGAGCCAGCGATAAAGCATTTCATGTGTGGTCAGTGCGGTAGGGTGCCGTGGGTGCCCGACAATACCAATACACTTGAAATGGTGAGTCATGTTCTGCGGTCCTTGTGGCGAATGAATGATGACAATCTGTCACGTTCCCTTGAATCCCGGAAACTGATCCCCATAATAAGCCAGGTTAGCGAGATGAATGCAAAAAAACGCGGAGAAATTCATGAGTAGTAAAGAACAGAAAACGCCTGACGGGCAAGCCCCGGAAGAAATTATCATGGAACAGCACGATGATGTTGAGGCCGTTGTTGAGTCTGACGATTCTGCTGAGCAGGTGGATCCGCGCGATGAGAAAATTGCGAATCTTGAAACGCAATTAGCTGAAGCGCAAAACCGTGAGCGCGAAGCCGTTTTACGCATCAAAGCGGAAATGGAAAACCTGCGCCGCCGTACCGAACAGGACATTGAGAAAGCGCATAAGTTTGCGCTGGAAAAATTCATCAACGAACTGCTGCCGGTCGTCGACAGCCTGGATCGCGCGTTGGAAGTGGCGGACAAAAACAACGCTGATATGGCACCGATGGTTGAAGGTATCGAATTGACGCTGAAGTCCATGCTGGATGTGGTGAAAAAATTCGGTGTGGAAGTGATTGCTGATACCAACGTTCCGCTGGATCCGAACGTGCATCAGGCCATTGCGATGGTCGAGTCTGATGAGATTGAAGCCGGTAAAGTGCTGGGCGTGATGCAAAAAGGGTATACCCTGAACGGCCGCACCATCCGTGCTGCGATGGTCACCGTAGCAAAAGCGAAGGCGTAAGCTTCCCTGAGCAGAAACCCTCTCTTTCGGAGAGGGTTTTTTTCATCCGCCTTATTCGGTTACGCTTTCTCTCAGGGCTTTTACCGGGATCACTTTCACCTGTTTGATCATATTGTCCTGTACGTCGAGAATATCGATGTCGTACTGCTCAATACGCACGCGCGTACCGATGGCGGGGATCTCTTCCAGCGCTTCCAGCAGCATGCCATTTATGGTGCGGGCTTCTTCTTCTGGTAGCCGCCAGTTAAAGGCTTTGTTCAGTTCGCGCACGCTGGCACCGCCTTCGATAATCACCGAACCGTCATTCTGCGGCGTGGCTTCGTCTGCGAGCGCCGGTGACATAGAGGTGGTGAAGTCCCCAACAATTTCTTCGAGAATATCTTCTACCGTGATTAGCCCCTGAATATCACCATATTCGTCGACCACCAGGCCGACTTTCTTTTTATTGCGCTGGAATTTCACCAGTTGCACGCTGAGCGGTGTGCCTTCCGGTACGTAGTAGATTTCGTCGGCAGCGCGGAGCATCACCTCTTTGGTGAACTCTTTTTTCTCGGTCATCAGCCGATAGGCTTCGCGCACGCGCAGCATACTGATTGCATCGTCCAGCGAGTCGCGATACAGCACAATACGACCGTGTGGCGAGTGTGTGAGCTGGCGGACAATGGATTTCCAGTCATCGTTAATATCGATGCCGACGATATCGTTGCGTGGCACCATAATGTCGTTAACGCTGACCTTTTCCAGATCGAGCACCGACAGCAGCATATCCTGATTGCGACGGGAGATTTGCGAACGCGATTCGTTGACGATGGTGCGCAGTTCGTCTTTGCTGAGCGCGCCGCTGACTACCACATCGGCTTTGATCCCCACCATGCGCATTAAGATGCGGGTAACGCCGTTGAGCAGCCAGACCAGCGGCAGCATGATCACCTGTAACGGCGCCAGCAGAAAACTGCTGGGGAAGGCGACCTTTTCCGGGTAGAGGGCGGCAATGGTTTTGGGCAGCACCTCGGCAAACACCAGCACCACGAAAGTCAGTACCCCGGTGGCGATAGCAACGCCGGCGTTGCCGTACAAACGCATGCCGACAATGGTGCCAATAGCCGAAGCGAGAATATTGACGAGGTTGTTGCCGATCAGCACCAGGCTTATCAGGCGGTCCGGTTTGCGGAGCAGTTTTTCTACGCGACGGGCGGCCCGGTTACCCTGCTTTGCCAGATGGCGCAGGCGATAGCGGTTGAGCGTCATCATTCCGGTTTCAGAACCGGAAAAATACGCCGAAACCACGACCATAATGACCAGCGTGATGATCAGTGTCGTGGTGGAGATGTGTTCCAGGGGGAACTCCTTTGTTTTAGCTCAGAAACTCTTGCAGGACGCGGCTGCCGAAATAGGCCAGCGTTAAGATCCCCGCGCCCGCGACATTGAACCAGACGACCCGACGACCGCGCCAGCCTTCATGGTAGTGGCCCCACAGCAAAACGATATAGACAAACCAGGCGATGATAGAGAGCACCGCTTTGTCGATATTGTCCATGCTGAACAGGTTTTTCATAAAGAATAGCCCGGTACACAATGTCAGAGTCAGCAATACCACACCGACCTGAGTGATGTGGAACATCTTGCGCTCGATCACCATCAGCGGTGGCATTTCACTGCTAAACGCCAGCCGTTTGTTCTTAAGCTGATAATCAATCCACGCCAATTGTAGGGCATACATTGCCGCAATAATTAAGGTGGCATAGGCGAAAAGGGATAACCCAATATGTACCATCATGCCAGGCGTCGCTTCCAGATGGGTGATGTATTCGTTAGGGACGAAAATAGCGAAAGCGAGGTTGATCAATGCAAAGGTGTAAACGATGGGCAACAGTAACCAGCCGCGATTTTTAGACGCCACAATGGTCATGACGGTGCAGATCATCAGACTGACCAGCGAGCCTACGTTTAATAAGCTGAGGTTTTGCCCACCGTCATCGGGGAAAATGCGTTCTTTCAGCCCAAAACCGTGGAAAATCAGGGCAATCACTGCTGAAAGAATGGCCATTCTGCGCCAGCCGCTGTTTTTTTGCAGCAGGCCAGGAACGATCAGCGCAATGCTGATGGAATAGGCAACAAGAGCGATCAGAGCGAAAACGGGCATATGGGTGTCGGCAGTTGACTGAAGAAGAAAGAAAAACAGTATAGCGTCACGGGACGTTGGCTCCAACAGTTGCATCACATACAGGAGCGGGACGTTCATGTTATACTGCGGAAAATTTTTGTAATGCGTCGCCCTGGCGGCCAATCGTATCACCTCAGGCGAGAGACCATGTTTGATAATTTAACCGATCGTTTGTCGCGCACGCTGCGCAATATCAGTGGCCGTGGGCGCCTCACTGAAGACAACATCAAAGATACCCTGCGCGAAGTGCGTATGGCGCTGCTGGAAGCGGACGTTGCGCTGCCGGTCGTGCGTGACTTTATCAACCGCGTGAAAGAGAAGGCGGTGGGGCATGAAGTCAATAAGAGTCTGACCCCAGGGCAGGAGTTCGTCAAAATCGTGCGCAATGAGCTGGTTGCGGCGATGGGCGAAGAAAATCAGAGCCTGAACCTTGCCGCGCAACCGCCAGCCGTCGTGCTGATGGCGGGTTTGCAAGGGGCCGGTAAAACCACCAGCGTGGGTAAACTCGGTAAGTTCCTGCGCGAAAAGCACAAGAAAAAGGTGATGGTGGTTTCTGCGGACGTTTATCGCCCGGCGGCAATCAAACAGTTGGAAACGCTGGCTCAGCAGGTGGGGGTGGAGTTCTTCCCCTCTGACGTTGCGCAAAAACCAGTGGATATCGTTAACGCGGCGCTGAAAGAAGCGAAGCTGAAGTTCTTTGACGTACTGCTGGTGGATACCGCCGGTCGTTTACACGTTGATGAAGCGATGATGGATGAGATCAAACAGGTCCACGCGGCGATTAAGCCGGTGGAAACGCTGTTTGTGGTCGATGCCATGACCGGTCAGGATGCGGCAAATACGGCGAAAGCCTTTAATGAAGCGCTGCCGCTGACGGGGGTTGTGCTGACCAAAGTCGATGGTGATGCCCGCGGTGGTGCGGCGTTGTCGATTCGTCATATCACCGGCAAACCGATTAAGTTCCTTGGTGTTGGCGAGAAGACCGAGGCGCTGGAGCCGTTCCATCCGGATCGCATTGCTTCCCGTATTCTCGGTATGGGCGATGTGCTGTCGCTGATCGAAGATATTGAGAGCAAAGTTGACCGCGCACAGGCGGAGAAACTGGCAAATAAACTGAAGAAAGGCGACGGTTTTGATTTGACCGATTTCCTTGAGCAGTTGCGCCAGATGAAAAACATGGGCGGTATGGCGAGCCTGATGGGCAAGCTGCCTGGCATGGGGCAAATTCCGGACAACGTTAAAGCGCAAATGGACGATAAAGTGCTGGTGCGCATGGAAGCCATTATTAATTCCATGACGCTAAAAGAGCGCGCTAATCCGGACATTATCAAAGGTTCTCGTAAACGCCGCATCGCCGCAGGCTGTGGTATGCAGGTGCAGGATGTAAACCGTCTGCTCAAACAATTCGACGATATGCAGCGCATGATGAAGAAGATGAAGAAGGGCGGGATGGCGAAGATGATGCGTGGAATGAAGGGGATGATGCCGCCAGGCTTCCCGGGTAGATAATATCGGGCTATCTTCTTTGCCATTTTGCTGCCGGGGTGTGCTCAACATGCTCACGTACTGCGTGTACGCTCCGGTGACTGCGCACACGCCGATGTCAAATTGGCCGCAACGCCGACGGCCTCAGACCTCACAGTTTCATAACTGTCGATTGCTTTTTAGCAAAAAATGAGTAAAATTTTCGGGCTTTTAATATGACACCGGGCTCCGTTCCTCGATGGGGCCTGGTGTTTTATTCACACAAGAGGATGTTATGGTAACTATTCGTTTAGCACGTCACGGCGCTAAAAAGCGTCCGTTCTACCAGGTTGTTGTCACCGACAGCCGTAATGCACGCAACGGTCGCTTCATTGAGCGCGTTGGTTTCTTCAACCCGATCGCTTCCGAGAAAGAAGAAGGCACCCGCCTGGATCTGGATCGTATTCAGCACTGGGTTGGCCAGGGCGCTACCGTTTCCGATCGCGTTTCCGCGCTGATCAAAGAAGTACAGAAAGCAGCTTAATCTGTCACGGTGGTCATGATGAGCAAGCAACAAACCGCACAGACGCCTGTTGAGCCAATTATCGTTGGCAAACTGGGTTCTTCTTACGGAATTCGTGGTTGGCTCAGAGTGTTTTCCTCCACCGAAGACGCCGAAAGCATTTTTGACTATCAGCCCTGGTTTATTCAGAAGGCGGGTCAGTGGCAGAGCATTGAGCTGGAAAGCTGGCGCTACCACAATCAGGATATCGTCATCAAACTGAAAGGTGTTGATGACAGAGATGCGGCGAATCTGCTGACTAATTGCGAAATTGTCGTTGATTCCACGCAGTTGCCGGAACTGGAAGAGGGTGACTATTACTGGAAAGACCTTATGGGTTGCCAGGTAGTGACTACGGAAGGTTACAGCCTCGGTAAAGTCGTCGATATGATGGAAACCGGGTCTAATGACGTTCTCGTCATCAAAGCAAACCTGAAAGATGCATTTGGTATCAAGGAGCGGTTGGTTCCGTTCCTCGATGGGCAGGTTATCAAGAAAGTCGATCTCACTACTCAAACCATTGAAGTAGATTGGGATCCTGGTTTTTAAACCTCCGGATATACGGTAAAAGACGGCGCTATGTGGATTGGCATAATTAGCCTGTTTCCTGAAATGTTCCGCGCGATTACCGACTACGGGGTAACTGGCCGGGCAGTAAAAAATGGCCTGCTGAGCATCCAGAGCTGGAGTCCGCGTGACTTCGCTCACGACCGGCACCGTACCGTGGACGATCGTCCTTACGGCGGCGGACCGGGGATGCTAATGATGGTGAACCCTTTGCGGGACGCTATTCATGCAGCAAAAACCGCGGCGGGTGAAGGCGCCAAAGTGATTTATCTGTCGCCTCAGGGACGCAAGCTTGATCAAGCGGGCGTGAGTGAACTGGCTACCAATCAGAAACTGATTCTGGTGTGCGGTCGCTACGAAGGGATAGATGAGCGCGTAATTCAAACCGAGATCGACGAAGAATGGTCTATCGGCGATTACGTTCTCAGCGGTGGTGAGTTACCAGCGATGACGCTGATTGACTCAGTTTCCCGGTTTATTCCGGGCGTACTGGGACATGAGGCTTCAGCAACGGAAGATTCCTTCGCTGACGGGTTGCTGGACTGCCCACACTATACCCGGCCTGAAGTGTTAGAAGGGATGGAAGTACCGGCGGTGTTACTGTCGGGGAACCATGCTGAGATACGTCGCTGGCGTTTGAAACAGTCGCTGGGCCGCACCTGGCTTAGAAGACCTGAACTTCTGGAAAACCTGGCTCTGACTGAAGAGCAAGCAAGGTTGCTGGCGGAGTTCCAAAGCGAACACGCAAAACAGCAACTGCAACAGAAACATGATGGGACGGCGTAAGCCCCCAATATCAGTTTACCCAGGATAAGAGATTAAATTATGAGCAACATTATTAAGCAACTTGAACAAGAGCAGATGAAGCAGGACGTACCTTCCTTCCGTCCGGGCGATACCGTGGAAGTGAAAGTATGGGTTGTTGAAGGTTCCAAAAAACGTCTGCAGGCATTCGAGGGCGTGGTTATCGCTATTCGTAACCGCGGTCTGCACTCTGCATTCACTGTTCGTAAAATTTCCAACGGCGAAGGCGTTGAGCGTGTCTTCCAGACTCACTCTCCGGTAGTTGACAGCATTGCTGTTAAACGTCGTGGTGCTGTTCGTAAAGCTAAACTGTACTACCTGCGTGAGCGTACCGGTAAGTCTGCTCGTATTAAAGAGCGTCTTAACTAAGGATCGCTTTCGCGACATCCGAAAAGTTAGTGTAAAACAAGGGGTTGGCGTAATGCCAACCCCTTTTTTATTGGCGATGGCGGCAGAATGGCGGCAGAGGATCGCCACTGGCGGCACTGAATGGCAGGCAAAAAAAAGCCTGCTTGCGCAGGCTTTGGGATGGGGTAATGCCGGTATTACCGCACACTGTGGGGCGGTGCGGCTTGTGTCGCGCCAGGACGGACAATGTAGCGTGCCAACGATTCGTGGGTCACGAAGGTGCAGCCGCAGTTGATGTTCTGGCACTGGTGGTAGCGTTCTTTGGTTTCGGTACTGAGATAGCGGCTTGAACGCGCATGAGCCGCTTCCTGGCATAACGGGCAATGCATCATTTTGTGATTTCTCCAGCGTGTTTATGCCAGTAATAATAAACCATTAACTCGCAAATGCAAGTTAACAATTGCATTTGACGTTTTCAGGCGCCAGATTCCTCCATGTCGTACTCCACGTTTCGGATGTCGGCTTCCAGCTCCAGTTTTGTAATAAAACCTTTTTTATCAATGCCATGAGTCACTTTTTTGATCACCCATGGCGTTTTATTGATCACATCCTTAAAACCCGATAACCGGACAGGCGTTTCCGGCGCGATGTCGGCCCGTCCTTGCGCGAGAGTCAGGCTAAATTGCGCTGCATTTCTCTGACGTTGTTGCCATTCCGCTTCTGCCGCACGGATGGCTTCATCTTTGGAGGCGAACATGTTTTGCAGGATGCTGACATTCTCGCGTGAACCGGCGAGGTAATCCTTTGTTGCCTGCTGCGTGCCGGCGCTTTTGCGCGTCAGTTTTACCTGTTTCACCTGTTTCTGCGGCGTTTTCGTATCCTGCCAGCGAGCGATGACACTGCCGTATGCTGTCCGATCGGCCAAATCAAACGTATGAGCATCGCCATCGCTACGGCTGATGGTCACCGTTGGGATGGCCTTACCGCCTCGTACGCATTTACCCGGCACAAGAAAAATCAGTACGCCCGATTTTACGGCGATTTCAGCACCGTTGCGGATAGCCAGCCGGGTGAGAAAGGCGATGTCGCTCTCTTTGGACTGGTCAATATGCGCTATCGTAATACCGGCCAACGCCGGCGAGACGCTGGCGCTCAGCGAATTGCGCCAGGCAATATCTTTCACAATCTCGCCAAGCGTTGTGTCATGCCATGACCGCTCTTTTGGGGTATTCATGTCATTGCGAAAATCGACGCTGCGCCCGGTAATCACCAGTTGATCCGGCGTGCCCCGGTGCGTGACCTGGTCGATAATGAAACTTCCCATATCGGTCAGTACCGAGCCCTGTCGGCCAATCGAGACGTTAACCTGCGCGTTGCGCTCTGGCATCTCGATTTTGCCGTCGCTGTCATCCAGCGTCAGTGTCAGCGTGTCAGCTTCAAAACCGCGGTTGTCCGTGACCGTGAGCGCGATTAATCGCGGGGCGAGCCTGGCGGTAATGTCTTTTTTTTCGTCTTTACTGGTGTTGTTTTTTGCCGCAGAGGCGCTGCTGCTGGCGGGTTTTTGGTTCAGCTCCAGCTTAAACGCGGGGGCATCTCCCCGCGTCAGATCGTTGTCGAGAGCGTCAATCATCCGCGACTCCCCAGCATTTTAGTGGCATCGTCGAGCAGCTTACTGCCTTTCGTGTAAAGCGCTTCTGCCTCGGAGAGCAGCGACTCGTCGACCCGGGTTAAATTCAGGGTGAAGCTGATTTTGCGCGGCGAGCCGTCGCTATAAAACTCGGAGCCGTTCTCTTTGACGCTGCTGATGACATACACACCGTAAATCATGCCCGTGCCGTCGATGAGCGGCCATTGTCCGCCCTGTTCAGCCATCAGACGCACGGCCGCCAGCGACAGCACGCCGCCGGTCAGTTCCGGGTAGAGCGCGCCGGTAATTTCGAGAGTATCTTCGCCCGGACCGATATACTGATACGCCGCGCGTTTACCGACGCGCGCGTTGCTGCTCCAGGTAAACGTCGAGGTGCGGTTCAGGTTCTGAAACGGCAGCGTTTGCCGCATAAAGACAAAAAGTCCCAGCGCCAGCATCATAATTAAAACCCTCCTGATGGATAGAATTGCGAAAGGGTGCTGTTGCGTTTGTTCGCCGCGTCCTGGCGGAACAGATCCTGCAGGTAGCGCTCGTTAGTGCTACCGGGGGTGATATCGCCCTGTAACGTGACGTTATATTCCGTTTTGCTCTGGTCGACATACGAATTACCGCCTGCGGGTCTGGCTGCCTGGTAGTTGTTGAATCCCGGCATTGTGCTCGTTGGCTGGACGTAACCGAATGTTGTCCCCGCCGCCGTTGCGTCCACCTGCGGTTTGGGGATCGCAATCGCCGGTTGCTTGTTCACGATGCCGAGTTTCTCCAGCAGCCAGCCGACGCCGTCGATCAGCAATTTCAGCGGCCATAAGCAACCGATCAGCCCATCGGCCAGAAACTTGCCAAAGGATTGCCCGGCATTGCCGCACTTCTCTAGTGCTTCCTGACTGAATGTAATCGGGGAGAGCAGCGCGCCAAACAGGTCTTTTATCCACGTCAGGCCGTTGCCAATGGCGTCGAAAACGGGCTGTAAAGGCGCGAACAGTCCGGCAAGTGGGGCTAATCCGGCTTTGATACCTTCGACCACGCCGCCAAAGAAGGCGCTAATCGGTTCCCAGAGGGCGTAAATGCCCAGCGCTATGCCGGCAATGGCGGCGATAATGCCGATGATGGGCAGGGTAAGCGAGCCAAGTACCGCTACAATAGCGCCACACACGGTGGTAAAGACGCTGCCAAGGGTGGTGGCGATGGTGATAAGCGTACTGATGCCCGTAAAGACGGGCGCAATAACGCTGGCCACGGTGCCAATGGCCCCGGCGACGCCAACCACCACGGTGGCGATCATGCCGAAGGTCTGCACCAGTCCCTGGTTGTTCTGTACCCACTGTTGCAGCTGGCCCAGATACTGAGTAGCGGTTTGTACCAGCTGGCGTAAAGAGGATTCCTGAGTGCGGAAAATATCCACGCTCAGCGACTGATACGCCGCTTGCAGCGCTTGTAAATCGGTGCCGAGATTGCCGCCGCTCTGCGCGGTTGCCACGTTCGCGCCGGGGTTGGCTGGACTGGCAGGGGTGGCTGCCGGTGCCTCTTTCAGCGACGCTTCGTAACCCGGTTGCAGCAGTTTTTTGCCGAGGTTAACCCCGGTGGTAGCAACCGACATGCCGGTTTTGCCGACGGTGGAGAGGTTCGCGGCAATACCCAGAATGGATTGCTGTCCCGCTTTGATTTTCGCCATGCGGTTTTGCCGGTTCTCCTGCGCCAGCGCATCGCGCTGGGTGGTCAGTTGCCCGGTATGCTCGTTGATGCTGTTTTGCAGACGCTGCCGTGCGCTTGCCGGTGCGCGGGTGCTGATGCCTGCCTGGCTCAGTACCTGGCGCTGGTTTTTCACCGACTGACGCAGGTCATCATGCTGTTGTTGCAGGGTGCTGACGCGGCTGCGGGCTTTCTCCAGTTCGCTTATTTGCGTACGGGAGGGCTCGTCCACTTTTTTCAGTTCAGATGCCAGCGCGCGGGTGTTCTCTTTGGCGACGTTCAGCGCCTGGCTGACGGCAGTCAGGGCGCTTTGCGTTCGGGTAAAACCGTCGATTTGCGCCACCTGACTGTACAGGCCGCGTAAGGTGGTCTGCGTCTCTTTAACCTGATCAGACAGCGACACATTCGCGGTCTGTAAGGTTTTAAACGGGCGCGTCGCCTGATCAACAGCCGTGAGCAAGTCTTCTATTTTTACGCTGTTACTCATGTGTGTTTCCGCTTCGCTGCAGCGCTTTTTCGCGCCATGTGATGAGTTCGCTCAGGCTCAGGGGATAGAGCTCTGACGGCGGCCAGTGAAAAATCACCGCGATATCCGCCATCAGATCGTCAACCGACAGGTTCGCCGGAAAGCTTACCGTGCCGAAGCCGGTGACAAAAAACCAACCACCTTGCCGGCCAGCGCCACCATATCCACCAGGTCCAGCGCGCTCACTTCCTGCTCGGTAAGCGACGGCGAGGTAATGCGCGGCAACACTTTGATCAGCGCATCCACTTCGGCATTCGCCACTGCCGCCAGGCTCACGCCACGCAGCGTGCCGGCGTTCGGTTTCATCAGGGTAATAACAGTAATGCTCTGTTCGCCGCGTGTGATCGGGTTTTCCAGGGTGATGACGTTGTCAGTTTCGTTGCTCATGAGTTCCTCGTGGTTCCATTAGCGGGGGAAGAACCGGCCAGCGAGGCTGACCGGGATGCGCATTACAGGCCGATATTGCGGCGGTGCTGCTCGAGGCGGTCTACGCCGTTGACTTTTTCGATCATGTTAACGGTGTCGATTTCCACCAGTTCCTTGCCATCCATCGTCAGTTTGAAATAAGTGCAAACGACGGAGATTTTGGATTCGGTGTCTTCGCCCACTTTGTTTTCGCCTGTGTCGATCTCTTTCTGGCGACCACGCATGACCACTTCGACTGCCACCGTTTCACCGGTGTCGTCGCGCTGGTAGGAACCGGCGAAACGCACAGGGACGGCGTCTGCGCTGGTTGCGCCATACAGTTCCCAGATAGCCGTATCCGGGAAACCGCCCAGCGTCCACTCCATCGACATGGCGTCGTCATCCAGCCCCATATCGACAGGCGCGACACCACTCATGCCTGCGCCGCGGTAGTTTTCCAGCTTGCGGGTCAGTTTCGGCAGCGTGATGGATTTGGCGATCCCCTGATAGCTGTAGCCATTGAGGAACACGTTCATGTATTTCAGTTTTCTCGGCATTGCCATTTATCAGGTTCCTTAATTGCTGTTGACCGAGGAGACCAGATTCACCAGGTACTTATCGGTGATGCGCTGGCGTAAGGTCAGGTTTTCCAGTGGCGGCACCGGCGTATAGTCGTAATCGATATACAGTTTCCCGGCTTTCAGGGTGACGGCATCGTTGGCGGTTTCGTCGAACCAGCAGGTGGCATCCACGATGTACCCGTTGCTTTTCAGCTCGCGGAACTTCGCATTAATGCCTTCGATGATGTCGCGGATAAGCGTTGCGGTGATCGGTTTGTCCACCGCCCACATATGCGCATCGGCCATGGTGTCGGCGATAACCTGCGCGGTGCGGGTGTAGTTTTCAAACAGGAACAGCGGATCATCGGAGCAGGTGCGGTTGCCCCAGAAGCGGAAACCGTCTTTGCGGATAAGCGTGGTCACGCCAGCCGCGTTGAGCAGATCCGCGTCGGTACCGGATTCCTGCAAATCCCAGAACACCGGAGTACTGATGCCGGTCACACCGTTAACGCCAACGTTGGACAGGGTTTTGTGCCAGCCAACGGACTGGTCGATGTAAGCACGCAGACCCAGCGCGCGGGCAGTAGCGTAGGCGGTGGAAGTCGCGTTCGCGACGGTATCCCAGGCGAGGAAATCTGGCCAGATCACCATCAGCTCACGCTGGCTGAAGTTTTCGCGATACTTCATTGCATCGGAAAGGGTTTTGCAGCCCCAGGCACTGACATAGCCGAAGGCGCGCAGTTTCTGGCAGACAGAGGCCAGTGCGGTGGCGACTTCCTGGGTGTCATAACCCGGAACGCCAAGAATACGCGGTTTCACGCCGGTTACCGCTTCAGCGGTCAGCAGTGCTTTCAGGCCAGTGTATTTACCGTTTGCATCGGTGGTGCCGATGATATTGGAAATGGTCTGCGCCTGCGCGGTGTCGCCCGTGCCTTCCGCAACGCGCACCACAACGATGACCGGTTTCGCCTGGTCAGCAATGGCTTGCAGAGAAGAGGAGAGCGTACCTTTGACGCCCGCTTTCGCAATGGCGCTCTGCACGCTGGTGATCAGCACTGGTTCATTAAGGGGGAACATCTCAGCGTCTGCATCGCTGGCGGTACATACCATGCCGACAATGGCCGTTGAGACAGTGGAAATGACGCGTGTGCCGTCGTTGATTTCGACGACCTGGACGCCATGATGATAGTCACTCATCCGTTTAACTCCGTGGTTTTGGGGTGAGTGCTATTCTCCAGGGCGGCGGGGTCGGGCGCTATTTATCGGCGTTGGGGCTGGGCTGAAACAACAGTGACGGGCAAAAAAAAACGGGCCGCAGCCCGTTCGGTTTTATTCCGGCAGCGCGGGCCAACTGATATCCGGCGCGGTAGCGGTGTCGATCGCGGTTACGCTATCGATGTAATCTATCCAGTTATTGAGTTGCGCGGTTTCGTTGTCTGCGAGTTTCCGTCCCATTAATAACTTCGTCTGCCAGATAACAATTTTTGCGGTGGCGGCATTGAGCAGAAGCGTTTTATGCTGATCCGCCAACGCTTTTTCCTCCTCTGAGGACAGCGGTGGAATATCAACCCACGCCGGACGCCCATCAACCGCGCCGAGTTGTTTACCATTTGGCGGGGTCTGGCACCAATAGGCGCTGACTTCTGCATCGGTTGCTTCGACAGCATCAACCGGCCATGTCTCGTTGTTATAGGTCCCGTCATCTTTCCATGCTGCTGGAATAAACGCATTCATAGCGGGAGAAAAAAAGGCTGTTGTCATATTAATACCCCAATGCAAAGGTAAATGCGCCATACACGCCCGGCGTGCCGTTTATCCGCAGATGAAAATTGGTCATCACTCTCGGGTCAGGATCTGAAACGTTATTAAAGGAGATAGTCGGGTAATCTGTCCCTGCCACACCCAGACGTTTAAAGGTTCCCCAAACCCCGAGCCGCTGGTTTGGAAACGGTGTGGGGTGTGTCCAGGTGGCGTCTCCGCTGGCATTGGACATGACATTCCCCCACTGGATAATCAGTCCGCCGGGTTTATCGGGAATCCGAATGTAATCAGATTGGGTAAAGCTGGCTTTAGGCAACAACGCGGAAATCAATGCTTCAATCCCCAGGTTTTTAACCGCCGCAGCGACGGCTGCGGGGCCCGAATCGGCTATCTCTTTCAGTGACTGGGAAATTTGCAAATACTGGCTGTGCGGGTTGGAGGCTTTAATATGATCGCTAAGTTGGTCGTCCACGTACTGACGACTGGCGAGCGCCACCGTGGCATCCACTTTTAAGGTGATGGCCGACGTATTCGAAATCGTCAGCACCATGCGGATGGTTTGCGTGCGGCCACTGCCTTCATCCAGTTGCGGTTTATAGGTTTCCGGGCAGTTCGCCACGGCCACCAGTACCCCAGCATCGTCGTAGAGACCCATTTCGCGGATCCAGAAGCCGCCTTCATTTTCCGGAATAATTTGCTCGGCGATAATCTGGTTACTGTTGATGCTATCCACCATCAGCACATTCAGTGCACCGATGCGTTTCTGGTTCACCAGGCTGGTTTGCGTGGCGTTCGGTGAGGGCAGCGTGCCATTACCGTCGCCAACTGCCATGCGGGTAATGTTAAGCCGGGTGCCTTGCGCCGTGGCGGCCGCCAGCTTCGCTGCTCCCTGATTGGTCAGAATGGCATAATATTTCGCAGTCATGCGTTCACTCTCGGTTATCGGATAAGTAAACGACATTGTCCGGTGCAGATGTGGGAGGGGGCTATCGGTCGGGGTTGGCTGCGGTCTGGTACAACCCGGCATAAAAAACGGGCCGAAGCCCGTTGCGTATTATGCCGGTTGCACAGGCCAGCTGATATCCGGTGCCTGCGCGCTATCCATTGCCTGCACGGCATCAATATAATCCATCCAGGCGATCAGCCGCGCTTTATTAGCATCGCTAATGCGGCCCAGTTGCAGGGCCGTCTGCCACAGGCTGATGGTGTTTTTCGCTTCATTCAGCAACTGCGTTTTTTTCTGCTCTGCGCTGGCTATTTGCGCGGCATGCTGTGCGGCGCTGTTGGTGACCCAGGTGCTGCCGTTCCACTTATCGTACGGCGTTGCCGGGGCAAGCGTGGTCACGTTCGCCGGGTAATCACCCAGCGTGGTAATAGACGTTTTTTCACCGCTTTCGAGATTATAAACGGTTTCGCCGCGATGATCGGCAACGTATTGCCAACTGCGGCCATCGGTCGCGCAGCACACCGCGAAACCGTTTTTCGCCGCCAGCGGTGGTTCAACGGTCGAATTGCCGGGAATACCCACGCCAATCGCCAGGTACTCTACCGACGTAGAGTAGTATTCGCGTGTCTCACCATCAAAGTTATAGACAGTGATCTCCCCGGCAGCGGTGGCAATCAGGTTCTGGTTCAGCGTTGCTTGCGACATTATTGAGCCCTCACGATGTAATTAAATGCAATGTTGCGCGGTCGGTTTTCTGCCGCGGTAGGGACGGAGAGTGAGGCGTTAACACCAATTCCATATCCGTTAGCCAGGGTTTCTGACGATCCCCCGCCTTGTGGCATTCCCATTCCGTATAAAATCCCGCTGACATGTTGCTCGAATCCGTAGGGGGCAACACAAGGAATCGACCCCACCAGGTTGCGGATAGCGTCTCCTTGTGCAGTTAATAACGCTCTTCCTGCATCTACCCCACGTCCATCATCCCAGCCACGAAGAAATTCCCCACGTAGATCCGGCAGTACGCCAGAAGGGTAGGCTGCAGCCAGCCTTGGGAATTGCACTTTATCGAACGTGGCACCGTTGCACTTGAACCAACCGCCCGGCGGTGTTGCCTGCGGCCAGGCGACTGGCGCGCCGACAGGAAGAATGCCGTCATAATCGGCGATAACATCACGCACATATTTGGTGTTGGCGATTTGCTGCCCGTAGTTGCTGACAGGAGTATTGGGCACGGTCGGCGCGCCGGTGAATACCGGGCTGGCAAGCGGCGCATACTGAGTGTGCGGGTTGCTGGCCTTAATATGATTATTCATCAGGTCGTCAGCGTACTGGCGTGTGGCCAGCACCACCGACGGGTCAATTTTGAGGGTGACCGCCGCCGTTGACGAGACCACCACCACCATGCGAATCGTCTGCGTACGCCCGCTGCCTTCCTGCATCTGCGGCTTATAGGTTTCCGGGCAGTTGGCAATGGCAATCAGCACGCCGTCGTCATCATATAGGCCGATTTCGCGGATCCAGTAACCCCCTTCGGTTTCAGGAATCACCTGCTCGGCAATAATCTGGTTGGCATTGCTGGGGTCAACAGAAAGCCGGTTCAGCGGCGCAATACGTTTCTGGTTAATCAGTTTCGTTTGCGAAGCATCGGGGGTCGGCAACACGCCGTTGGCATCGCCGATCGCCATCTGCGTAAGAGTAAGTTTTGTGCCTAGCGCCGTTGCGTTCGCCAGCTTCGCTGCACCCTGACTGGTCAGAATGGCAAAATATTTTGCGGACATGCGTTAACTCTCTGGTTGTTTGTGGATGAATGAAACATCGCGGTTAAGACAGGCGTTATTTTCCGTTCAGCCACAGACGAACACCATTTAACCGGGTTTATTACGGGCTGACACAACGACGAGGAATAAAAAAAAGCGCCAGATGGCGCTGTGTTTAACAGAATGGCAATACGGGCATTACGCTGCCCGGACGATATAGTTAAAAGCAATGTTGCGTGGGCGGTTTTCAGTTGATGTTGGCACAACGAGCGACGCATCAAATCTGACACCATAGTTAGTGGTTGGAGATACGGACTGGGGCACAGGCGTGATCGTGTTATTGGTGCCAGAGTTAAAAGTGGCCAGTGCGCCGCTGACACCAGTTGGAATTACCACGCCGTTAGAACCTGATTGATAGGCAATTATTGAGCCAGTGATATTGCGAATGGCATCTCCCTGTGCGCTTAACAGCACCCGGTCGGTATCCACCTTGCGCCCATTATCCCAGCCGCGAATAAACTCGCCGCGCAGATCAGGCAACACGCCAGACGGGTACACCGCTGCCAGCCCAGGCCAGGTGGCTTTATCAAATGCCGCGCCATTGCACAACAGCCAGCCGTCAGGCGGCATTGCCGCAGGGTAAGGCACCGGCACGCCAATCGGCGTGTAGTAGGCGATATCCGCTACTTTCACGTATTGCGGATGCGGGTTGGCAGCAGCCAGGTGATTCGCCAGCAGGCTGTCTGTATAGGCTTTCACCTCAATGACTTTATCATCCACATACTTACGCGTGGCCAGCACCACCGCCGGGTCAATGGTCAGCGTCACCGATGACGGCGACGATACCGCCAATAGCATGCGCACAATTTGCGTGCGACCGCTGCCTTCCTGCATCTGCGGTTTATAGGTCTCCGGGCAGTTGGCGACGGCAACCAGCGAGCCCTCATCATCATACAGACCGATTTCGCGGATCCAGAAACCGCCCTCGGTTTCCGGAATCACCTGTTCGGCAATAATCTGACTGGCATTGCCGGGATCGAGAGTCAGCGTATTCAGTGGCGCAATACGTTTCTGGTTAATCAATGCGGTTTGCGCGGCATCCGGCGTGGGTAATGCGCCGTTAGCATCGCCGACCGCCATTTGCGTCAGTTTGAGCTGACGGCCAAGCGCGGTAGCGTTCGCCAGTTTCGCCGCCCCCAGGTTGGTCAGAATGGCAAAATATTTGGTGGTCATGGGTTAACTCTCAGGTCATCAATCAAATGAACAGCGGAAGCCGGGAAGCTCTCACCGCCAACAACAATCTCTTCCGGCGCGTAGGGGTAAACCGTCAGCTCTTCACCCAGGTAACAGCCCGCACCGACATAAAACTCACCCTGCGTACTCAGGCTAATATTCAGGCTGGTGAGATGGCGGCTCGCGGGTTTTGCGTCATCAATCAACCGCTCCAGCTCCCCGTACATCGCCTCGGTGATGCCGTGATCCTGCACGCCAATCACCAGCTTAAAGGTGCCAGGCTCGGCGTTGTCCTGCCACCACTCGCGCAGCTCAATCAGAAAACCGAGCGGTTCGACAACGCGGTGCAGGGCGCTGAGTGTGCCTTTGTGCTGATGAACATAAAAAGAGGCGGCAATCACGTTGCGTTTGGTGGCTTCCGGCCAGGTGTAATCCCAGCGATCGACCGACAGCGCCCACGCCAGGTAAGGCAGCAGCTCCGCCGGGCATTTTTGCGGGTCCCACAAGGTACGCAGCGGCACCGGCACACGTTCGATTTGCGCCGCCGCTGTGGTTGCCGCTACCTCAAGCCCTGAGGAGCCAACCGGTAACAGGCGGTCATCATTCATCGGTACCTCCGGCCTGAATGCTCCACGCGGTGCAATACGACGCCTGATGTTTGTCGAGCACCAGATCGCTTTGCGGGGCGCTCAGCTCGACACGCTGCACGCCTTCAACATGCAGGGCGGCATAAATCGCCGACTGGCGAATGTCGCGGCCAAGTCGGCGCTGGGCATTGATATAGGCTTTCAGTTGCGCTTCGGCGGCCTGGCGAATCGGTTCGGATTCCGGTCCAGGGTAGAAATAGAGCGTGGCGTTAATCTGGTACGGCACAATCTGTGCGCTTTGCACCGTCACGCGATCACCCACCGGGCGCACATCTTCCGCGTTTAGGGCTTTATCGACGATGGCGACCAGTTCGTCGCTGGCGCTGCCATCGCCTTCGCGGGAGAGCACCGACACGGTGATATACGCCGGATTCGGACTGACCACGGAGATATCCGCCACCCGTCCGTCGGCGCTGCGCCCGTGGTATTCATACGCGCCCACCGGCCCGGCGACGCTTAATCCTTCAAACGCCTGCTGCGCGCGCAGACGCAGATCCTTATCGGACTCCATCACGGCGGCGGTCGGCGGAAGGGTGCTGTCATCCGCCGGGGTGATGGTCAGACGCGCGGTGTTGCTGTTGGCGGCAACCACATCGAGGTCATTCCCGGCGGCGTAGGCCAGCATCACCGCGCGTGCGGCTTCGTTGACGCGCTGGCGCCACATCACTTCGCGGTAGGCGTTCTCTTCAAGAAACTTGGTCAACGGCTCAGATTCCAGCGCCAGCGTACGGGCGATTGCCTCTTGCTCATCCGTTGGAAACAGGGAAATCAGCGTTGCTTTACGCGCATCGAGGATAGTTTCGTAATTCAGCTCCTCGACCACGTCCGGCGCAGGAAGCTGGCTCAGATCGATAATCGGCATGGTTTTAACTCACAGGAAGGGTTAACGAAAGGGATTCACCGGTGCTGGCAAGCTGGCCGGTCAGGTTGACAATCATTTTGCCGTCGAACTGGCGCTCAACGGTCACCGCGCTGACGCGGATGCGCGGCTCCCATTTCAGCAGCGCCATATAGCACGCCGCCTGAATTTGCAGTGCCAGCGCCGGGGTTTGCGGCTGGTCGATCATCTCAAACAATTGCGAGCCGTAATCGCGGCGCATCACCCGCGAGCCAATCGGCGTACGCAGGATGTCGCTGATGCTCTGGCGGATATGCGCAGTGTCGGTCAGGCTCGCGCCAGTGGTGCGGTTTAACCCGCTGTAACGAACTGTCATAGAGGTGCTCCTGTTGTGCCGCCGCTGTCGCCAGGGTGTTGATGGGTATGCAGCACTTTGCCGTTGGACGACAGCGAACCGCCGCTGTGCTCGATATTGCCGCGCATCGTGCCGCCGCTTTTTACCTCCAGCGTGCCGGTGATGAGCTTATTGGTGCAGACCACTTCCGGGGTATCCAGCGTGACGCGGGTGGATGCCTTCACTAACACCTCCGGCACGCTGGCGGTAATGGATTGTGAGGCGCTGATCTCGGCGGTTTTGATGCCGCTGACTTTCAGGGCGCTGGTTTGGGGTTCGTACTCAACTACCGCGCCATCCGGGAAGGCAACATGCCAGGCATCCGCCGAAGTGGACGGTGCCGGGCGATCGTCGGAATAGATCCCGGGCAGAACAAAGGCGGTGTCGAGTTCGCCACCGACCGCCAGCACTAACACCTGCTCGCCGACGGAAGGCGCCCACCACGTACGTGATTGACCGGCGCGGTGGGTTAACCACTGCAGCCACTGGGTAACAAGGCCGCCTGTCTGCACACGACAACGCCCGGTGTTAAGGTCGGTTTCGACGATAATCCCGGTGCGGATCATATTGCGCAGTGCGCGGGCCATTTCCTGGAGCGAGAGTTGTGTATTCATACGCGAAATGATGCTATGCGACCCCGGCTTTGGAAAACGGACAACGCTGTCCGGGTTTTGGCACAACGCCAGGGAGCAATGGGTTATCAGGAGGACCAGCTGCTGAGCAGCTCGCCGTGAACATACAGCTCTTTCGGGCGGGTCACCAACGCCGGCGGCAACGGTTCCGGCAGCGTTTCGGCATACAGCGCGCCATCCACTTCCTTCACCTGTGTGCGTTCCGTCAGTTGCAGCGTGAGGGCCAGATCCTGCGTACTGTCGCTATTGGTAACCAGCGTCCAGCTAAAACAGGCTTGCTGCCCGGCCTCCACGGTGAGGATATCGGGCTGGTTGTCGCGTAGCCACAGCATCACCGGCACGAAGATCGTGTCGATATCGCCGGAAAAACCACTGACGGCGACATTCAGACTGAACTGTTTTTCAAACGACAGTGAGTGGGAGAGGGTGGCAATATTTCTGCCTTTATCCACCCACAGTCGCAGCATGGCAGGGTTAGTGCGCAGGGCCGGGACGGCGTCCATCAGGGCTTTGCGCAGCGTATCGGGTTTTAGCATTTATCTCATCCTGGCAGTGTTTAACGGTTTCGACCTGTAACGCGCACTGTTCCAGCGCGCGCTCAAGCCGTCGAATATCGGCGCTTAAGTCGCCGTTGGTTTGGGGATTACTTGCCGGCATCGGGCACAGACTGACCTGCGGGCAACGGTTGTAAACAGTGACCGGCAGAGGCGCAGGCGGGGCGCTGGTGCACCCGGCGCACAGCATCAGGCAGCTCAGCGCTGTACCAGCGGCGAAACGCATCGTTTTCATTGATTAACCTCGTAATAGCCTGTTCGCGCTGCACCGCCTGCGCACTGGCGGAATCCAGTTGCTGGCGCAGCGCCACCTGCGCCTGCTCGTTGCTGTCCGCCAGTTCGCGTGAGGCGGTAAGCTGCGCGTTCAGTTGTGCGATAGCGCTGTTTTGCGCCTGGGTTAGCTGGCGGGACTGTGCCAGCGACGTGCGCAGCGTGTGGTTTTGCTGCAACAGCCACAGCAGGCCGCAGACGCCCAACAGCAGGGCAATTAGCCAGGTTTTCATAACGTCCCCTGGAGACATAAGGCGCGTTCACGCTGGCGGCGATTTTCCAGCCCGGTATTGCGCACACCGTCGATAAACACCCAGCGTGGCAGCTGATCGCAGGCCTGTTGCCACTGTTTTTTATTGAGGAAAAACGCCAGCGTTGAGCGGCAGGCGGCACCGGTACCGACGTTAAACGCAAAGCTGATCACCGCGTCGTAGACCTGCGGCGGCATCGCCACCGTTACGCACTCCGACAGTCGACGCTCAACATGCAGGACATCGGCGACCAGGTTGACCGCCGCCTCTTTTTCCGTGATATCGCGTTTCGGCGTGACGCCGGCGGTATGGCCAATACCGGACGTCCAGACGCCAGCGCTGCACTGATAAGGGCGCAGCCGACAACCTTCGAGATCGGCAATCAGCGCCAGCCCTTGCTGCGAGGTATGGAGTAAGCGGAAGTCCGGTATCAGTGCCGCCAGCGCCAGCACGACCGCTGCGCTACAGCGTTTAACGGGTAAGCCCATTGATCACCTCCTGGCTCGTGGCGCAGGATTTGAGAAACAGATAGCTCTTTCGGCGGTAATACCAGTTCACCGCCACGGTAACGGCAACGCCGAGCGCGCCAAACCAGGCGGCGAAGTCTTGTGGCGTCATCGCGCCAAAAAACGTCAGCGCGACGCTGATCCAGTACGCCAGCGACGAGGTGACTTTTTCGATGGTCATGCCCATAGGTTCACCGTTTCGTTCACCGTGGCGACCGCCACTTCCGGCAGTTCAACGTGGGTGCCATGGGGCAGGATCACCCCGAGTTCCGCCAGTCCAGGGTTGGCCAGAAGTACGGTTTCGACCACGCCTTCCGTGCGGCCGTAATAGCGCAGACAAAGGATGTCGAGGGTGTCGCCCTGTTGTGTAATTGCATTCATCGTGTTCGGATCTCTTGCGGTCTGGAGGGAGTGTTTCCAGCTTCAAGTGTCGTGGGTGGGGCAGACAGACGCCATCTGTCAGGGCTGGTTAAGCGTTGGCACAACGTGAGAAAGCCGTAATGATGCAGAAAGGGGAGAACAACAAAAGCGCGCGCCAGACCGGTGGCGGCTGGCGCGCAATGCTGTAAATGCCTCTGCCTGAGGAAGGCGGCAGAGCGTTATTCGGCGGGGTAAAAAAGCTCCTTATCTGCTACCCCTGGGGTTTCGCTGTGTGCGATGTTCGACACCATGGTCATGGCGAGTTCCATCTCTTCCCTGGTACAGCGATGAAGTAGCGCCAGATCAGTAATCAGTTTGACGCACGCCCAATTAAACTGCGATTTTTCGAAACGTTCAGACACCATGAATCCCCTCATGTGCTTTTACTGTATGGATGTACAGTATCATAAGCCTAATAGTAATGGGAAGCGAAAAATATTTCATCTTGATACCTATGTTGATGATTAGAAAAAGTATTGTTGTTTTCTGATAACGGTTTCTCTCCTCTGTTTTTTGTGAATTGCGCCGCAATTTTGTCAGGAGACTGGCAACAGCCCGCCTGCCATTCCCGCCGGGGCGTACAGTTATTGACAGAACTCCAAGAGGGCGCAGACGCGCCCTGAAGGTCAAGGTCCGTACGCTTCGGCACAATCTTCCATTTCTTCAGCCGCGTGAGCACCGGCGAACCCGCGCCGACGGTGGTGTCGTACAGGCCGCGAATGGCTACAATCGTTTCGCCATACTGATTAAACATGTTCTCCTCCTCGTACCATGTGCGCACTTGCAGGTCGTCCCGGCGTACAAACGGCCCGCCCTGCGCATTCACATAGCCAGCCCAGTCACCGGCGTCGGCGGCGTCATGCACCTGCGCGAACTCCACGCTTAACCCGCGTGCGGTTTCGCTGTCGGCCATGCGCCGCAGTTCGCGGTACACCGTGACCGGTGCGCCGCCGATAAACTGGAACTGGCGGATACGCCAGCGCGAGGCCCATGCCGCCACTGCGCAAGCGGTTTCCTGCAACGGTGAACCGCTCTCGTGATCGGTTTCACCTTCCAGCGCATAACCGTCGATATTCTTAGCGATGTACTTCGCCACATAACCGGTTGCGCTGCCCTTCCGTGAATCTATCGCCTGCGCATCAAAGCGCGCTTTCTTCGCTTTGTCACTATTAAGTTCATGATTGTCTTCAAGTTTTGCGTACTCGCTCGTAATATCGCGTACGCGAGCAACATCCTGAGGCTGCATAAACAGCAGCAGATGCCAGTGCGGGGTGCCATCGTGATGCGGCTCCGCCACGCGAATGCCGAACACGCGCAGATTATGGCGGTGCAGCTTGGCGCGAATACGCGCCCACAGCGCGGTGAAGTAACGTTGGGTCTGCGCCGGACTGGCACCGTTCCACTTCCGATTGCGGTAGCCGGCGCGGGTGGTGGCGTGCCAGGCGGAAGGGGCGGTCAGGGTGTAAAACTCGCCCACGTAACCCAGGTTCTGGCAGATGGTCTCGAACCCGCGAATGCGCGTCATCAGCTCGCTGCGGCGGATCGCCGGGTTGGCTACCGAACCATCGTGTTTATCGATCAGACTGATGCGGTTGCCTTCTTCGTCCTCGAGTTCCATGCCTTTGAGAAACTCACGGTTACGGCGTTTTTGCTCGCGCCAGGCACTGACGCAATCCTGGCTGGCGTAGGGGTGTTTTTTCTTGCTGACGTTGCCCAGTGCGATCTGGAGATGTTCCCGCCACTGTGCAGCGATGCGGCGTAAATGCCCGCGCCACCACTGTTCGCTGAACAGGCGGATCACGGCCGGGGCGAGGTCGCTGGCGTTGGCCAGTTTGCGGGTGACCCGTTGCCAGTGCGGCGGTGTGACGTTGAATTGCAGGGCGATGATCCCCGCGCGCATATACCAACGATGCAGGGTTTTCAGCTCGGCGTCGTCGGCGTTATCGATATCTGCCAGTTCGCCGCGAATAAAATTGGCGATGTCCGCCGACAGCCGGTCGATCGCTTTTTTCGTCATGTCCGGTAGGCGGTTGTAGCGGGCGAGTAAATTCACCAGCCGGCTCGCGAGGTCGCGCTGAACCGGTGTATCGAAGTGGCCATTAAATACCGCTTTCGATACGCGCTGGTGAATGCAGGTGAGTTGGTAACGCTGTGTGACTGCGTTGAGGCGGGGCAGCGTACGCGCCACAACGTGGCGCAGCCAGGCGTTGGCGCGCGCCTCGCCGTGGTGCTTCTCCAGCGTATCTGCCGTGCGCATGATTGGCAGGCGTACACACTCCGGTTGCAGCGCCAGCGCATGACGGGCTTGCAACAACGCCGCAATCAGCTGATTGCGACGGTGGAGTTCGGCATGCGTGAGGTAGGGGCTGGCAATCGCCGGACGCGGTGCGTTCCACGGAAAAGCCCACGAGATCGCCAATTAGCGCCTCCTGTAGTGTTTATCTTGCCGTTCGGCGCGGTGCTGGCAGGTTACGCAGCAGGTCACGCCGGGCAGCGCCATACGGCGGGCTTCGGGGATAGGCGCATCGCAGTTTTCGCAGGTCAGACGCGACGGTAACAGCAGGCGGTTGCGTGCCTGGCGGATGTACCGTTCGCGCTCTTCCAGCTCACGCTGTTGTACGAGATCCATTTCATCGGCCATCGGTAACGCTCCTTAGGGTGTGGTGCATTGGGTTTCTCCTGATTGCGGGCAAAAGGGGGCCTGGCGGGTGGACGCCATGGCTTACGGATTGGGGGTTAACGCGGCAGGGTCAGGCGTTTCGGGAACAGGCTGACGACCGCGCGGAAATGGTTCATTGCACTGATCACGGCTCTCTTCTCTTCAAGCGTCAGTGCGTGTGGGCCGAGAGCCTGGCGGGCCGCGGGCACGCGGGCGAGAAAGAAGATCGCCGCCAGTGCGCGGCTGTTTTCGTCGTACTGCGCGTCGCGCTTATCGCACAAATCCTCGATAAAACGCGCCACTTCGGGCCAGCTATCGCCCCAGTGACTGGTGCGGAGTTCGGCGATATGGTTCAGCCCGTTAAGTCGTTCTCCGGCGCTGAGCGGTACGCTGATGCGGTCTGCTGTGATAGCCATACTCTCTCCTGTTTTCTTCTGAGCTTGCAAAAGCAAACTCAGTTAAAGGATGTGCCGGCGCGGTGATCGATATAGCGGCAGTCGATGGCCTGCTGCGTTAATTTGTCGCGCCAGGCTTTCACATTGATCAACGTACGGCTACGTTTCCCGGCATGTTGCGCCGCGGAATAGTCGCGTGTCGGGGCTTTGAGCAATATGCCTTCGTCAAGCCATTGCCAGACCAGACGTTCGCTGATACCGCGCATGGCGGCGAAATCTTTCACCGTCATCGCGTCGGACATCGCCGAGCGGATCAGCGTTTGCAACGCTGGCAGCAGGGCGGACATCAGCTCATCCATTTGGCCATGGGTGAAATTTCCGGATTGCATTTGAGAGTCGGATAACGGATGAGACGGCGTTGATTTTGCATCTGACATATCGCATTATCTCCTGTGGTTTGAAATGTACTGCACTGGTGTGCATTCTGGTCTATGCACAGCAATATAAATCGCAAATGCGATTGTGTAAATCACTTTTTCGAAGTTGGTATGCATGAGTGAAAACAAGATGAGTGTTCAGGATGTGATTGAGCGCATTGCCGCGTCCTATTCCGTCTCCAGCCAGAAAGCGCTCGCCGAAGCGCTGGATGTGCCGGCGAACAATATCAGTAGCTGGATCCAGCGCGAGAGCGTGCCCTATAAAGCAGTGGTCAAATGTGCGCTCGATACCGGGGCCGATCTGCACTGGCTGGTGGAAGGTGAGTTTGCAAATGCAAAATTAACCGATAAACCCGCACCGAAAGGCAAAGCGTTGTATAACGAGATTTTATCGACCGGCGGGCGGCCGGTGCTGCGCCGAATCCTCGATGCATACGGGTTTCAGATGCAAAAAGATCTCGGTGATTTGCTGGATATCTCTTCCGGAACCATCAGCACCTGGGTGCGGCGTGAGTTTTTCCCCGGCGATGTGGTGGTGACGTGCGCGCTGGATACCGGCGTGTCGCTCAACTGGCTGGCGACCGGCAAAGGCGAGATGTATCCCGCCGCGTCCACGTCAGCTGTGCAACACGAGGCGGCGCTGAGTATCCCGAAATATCGCCATGAGTCCGGCGAACTGAAAGAGGCGGGCATGTGGTTGCTGGATCGTAGCCTGGCACCGTCGTCCGTCGACAGCCTGAATTTTATTGAAGGGCTGAATGCGGGCTGGCTGGTGGACACTTCCGCGCAAAAAATCGGTAACGGTCGCTGGTTTATCCGCATTGATGATGTGCTGGATGTGTTTGATGTGGTGCGCTTGCCGGGCGGCAAGGTGCGTCTTACCAATCATTCGGCGGATTTTGAGTGCAACGTGACAGAGATTGAGCCGTTTGGCGTGGTGATTTTTACGCTGGAAAAACACGTTTAGGGTAACCATGACGGTCAGCAAACAGAAAAATGGGAAGTGGCTGTGCGAGCTCTATCCGCAGGGACGGGAGGGGCGACGTATTCGTCGGCAGTTTCCTACCAAAGGTGAAGCCGAGGCATTTGAGCGCTGGACAAAGCAGGAGGCGCAGGAGAAGCCCTGGCTTGGCGAAAAAGAGGACCGCCGTCGGTTGAGCGATCTGATTGCGCTGTGGTTTAAGTTGCATGGGCAGTCGCTGGCGGCCGGGAAATCGCGGATGGCTAAGCTGGAGATTGTCTGCCGGGGACTCGGCGACCCGCTGGCGACGGAGCTGACCGCGAAAGTGTGGGCGCACTATCGCGATCGGCGTTTGAGTGGCGAAATCGATAATGGTTACACGCGCGATCCGGCGAACTGGAAGGTGAAGCCGGTGACGGTGAACCGTGAGCAGCAGTATCTCAGTGCGGTGTTTAACGAGCTGAGTCGGTTGGGGGAGTGGCAGTTACCGAACCCGCTCGAGGGGGTACGGACGTTTCGCGAGAAAGAGCGCGAGATGACGTGGCTGACACCGCCGCAAATCGCCACACTGCTGGCGGCCTGTGACGCGTTCGGGAATCGCGATTTAACGCGGGTGGTGAAGGTGTGTCTTGCCACCGGCGCGCGCTGGCGCGAAGCGGAAAACCTTCAGCGCACGCAGCTTTCGGCCAATAAAATCACGTTTGTGAAAACCAAGGGCGGCAAGAACCGTACCGTGCCCATTCCGCAGTGGTTGTATGACGAGCTTGCGCCATTGCAGGGGCAGATGTTCCAGCCGTGCTATCCGGCGTTCAGCAAAATGCTGGCGTCCACCGATATCGCACTGGCCGAGGGGCAGAAAACCCATGTGTTGCGCCATACCTTTGCCGCGCATTTCATGACCAATGGCGGCAATATCCTGGTACTGCAGCGTATTCTGGGTCACGCCAATATCCGTGAAACCCTGCGTTACGCCCACTTCGCGCCCGATCATCTGGAAGACGCGGTAACCCTGAACCCGCTGGCGCATTTTAATGGCGGCAAAATGGCGGCAGAAGTTGCATAACGCTGCAATTTATTGCAGTGAAAGAGGGGGTAAGGCATTGGTAGGTAACGGTTATGAGCGTGTTGTGGAGAGGCGCGGGAAAAGCGTCTTAACTAGTTTTTTTGTGCTCTCTTCGAGGGATGCCAACCGCTTTTCGTTCTTTTTGGTGAAAAAATTAACCTTCTGGTGATGATTAATTTACAATGCCGCTTCGATCGGGAGGAGAAGGGGTGAAGCGTATTTTTCATCAGTATGCAGCAAAACGCGCGGCCGCCTGGCTGGCGTTATTTTCGATCCTGCTGATCCTCATCGCCCCGCTGATTTCCGTCTCGTTGCAACACGATTCGATGAAGGCGATGGCGGGCATGCATCATGAGATGAGCATGCCAATGCCTGACCATCATCAGATGTCGCATGCGCAAATGCGTCATCACGAAATACCCTCACAGAGCATGCCGCTCGACCACGCCCAAGCGTGTGGCTATTGCGTACTGCTGGCGCATGTTCCTGGCCTGATTTTCCTTGTCGCCATGTTGCTACTGGGGCGCGTATTGCGTATGCGCCTGGCCCCCGGAAAGCAAGAGGTTTCGCACTGGCACTTCTTTCCCTGGCTCTGGCCAGATACCCGCGCGCCGCCGCGCGTCTGCTTTTTCTGACACGATAATATTGCCCGTACGCCCTGGCGTAACGGCATCTTTTTGCTATTTCTGAGGAAAAGTATGACTTCCTGCACCCCGCGTGCGGCGTGGCTGAACCTGCTACGACGCCTGCATTTTTACATCGGTCTGTTTGTGGGGCCGTTTATCTTTATCGCCGCCCTGACTGGCACTTTATACGTGGCGACGCCGCAGCTCGAAAACGCGCTCTATCAGGATGCGCTTTACGGCGTGGAGAAGGGGGAACGCCAGCCGCTGGCGGAACAGATTGCCATTGCTGAGCAGGTGACCGGCGGGCATCTGCGTCTCCATGCGGTGCGTCCTGGTCTGAGCGGTAACGACACGACACGTGTGATGTTTGCCGATCCGCGGCTTGGCGAGTCGGAAAATCGCGCCATTTTTATTGATCCAATGACTCTGCAAGTGAAGGGCGATATGACGGTTTATGGCACCAGCGGGATTTTGCCGCTGCGCCAGTGGATAGATTACGTCCACCGTTCATTGTTGCTCGGTGATGTCGGGCGTATTTACAGTGAACTGGCGGCGTCCTGGATGTGGGTGGCGGCGCTGGGTGGCATTGCGTTGTGGTTTTTCACCCGACCAAAGCGGCGGCTCAATAACCCGGTGCAACATCATCGGCGCTGGCATGTTTCGCTCGGCTGGATCTTGCTGGCGGGAATGTTGCTGTTCTCAGCAACCGGCTTGACCTGGTCACAATGGGCTGGCGGCAACGTTGATCGTCTGCGCGCCGCGTTTGGCTGGGTGACTCCGCAACTCAATACACAACTGCATGGCATGGCAACGATTGGCGATCCACATGCGGAACACCATGCGCACCATGACGGTATGGAAATGCCTGATATGCAGCTCGATTGGGTGCAGTTTGATGAGGTGCTGCAGAGTGCGCAGCAGGCTGGCATTTCCGCCACTAAGCTGGAAATCCGCCCGCCGCGTAGCGCCGATAAAGCCTGGACGGTAAGTGAAATCGATCGTCGCTGGCCCACGCAGGTTGATGCGGTAGCCATTGACGGCAGCAGCATGGCGGTTATCGATCGCACCCGATTTGCTGATTTCCCGTTAATGGCGAAACTCACGCGCTGGGGCGTCGATTTCCATATGGGCGTACTGTTTGGTCTGCCGAATCAGTTACTGCTGATCGCCTTTGGCTGCGCACTCTGTGTCACGATCGTACTGGGCTACCGGCTATGGTGGATACGTCGTCCGGCTCGGGCAAGTACGAACCCGGCGGGAACATTGCTGTACTGCTGGCTGCATCTGAGCGTGGTGGGGCGTACGATCACTGCGTCGCTGGCATTATTGCTGGGACTGGCTTTGCCGGTACTGGGGGGCAGCCTGTTGGTGTTTATACTGATGGATATCATACGCTGGAGGCGTCATCGTCAGGAGGCGCAGATCACGGTCGGCTAATGGCTAATGACAAATGGTGCGGCTAACCCCGCGCCATTTGTTTGTGTAACGCTATCGTTACAGTAATTGCACTGTAAAATGGCTTTTAATTTGATTGTGTAAAGTAAACGGTACGAATTGTGGATTGAAATCTTTACCGCTTGTGGTATGGTTACGTCATCCTCGCAAGAGGAACAACTATCGCAAACGAGTCACACAGGATCGCAATCATGCAAAAAGACGCGCTGAACAACGTACACATCACCGACGAACAGGTTCTGATCACACCGGATCAATTAAAAGCGACATTTCCGCTGACCACGGAGCAAGAAGCGCAAATCGCGCAATCTCGCCAGACCATCTCCGATATCATTGCCGGGCGCGATCCGCGCTTGCTGGTGGTTTGTGGTC
Organism: Kosakonia oryzendophytica; assembly: GCF_900094925.1. GTDB lineage: Bacteria > Pseudomonadota > Gammaproteobacteria > Enterobacterales > Enterobacteriaceae > Kosakonia > Kosakonia oryzendophytica. The sequence goes on from NZ_FMAY01000012.1 coordinate 131,495, forward strand.
CTTGCTCTATTCACGATCCGGAAGCGGCGATTGAGTACGCTCGTCGATTTAAAGCCCTTGCCGCAGAGGTCAGCGATAGCCTCTACCTGGTGATGCGCGTCTATTTTGAAAAACCCCGTACTACCGTTGGCTGGAAGGGGCTGATTAACGATCCGCATATGGATGGCTCGTTTGATGTGGAAGGCGGACTGAAGATTGCGCGCCGTCTGCTGGTTGAGCTGATCAGCATGGGGCTGCCGCTGGCGACGGAAGCGCTGGATCCGAATAGCCCGCAGTTCCTGGGTGATCTGTTCAGCTGGTCGGCGATTGGCGCACGTACCACGGAATCCCAGACGCACCGCGAAATGGCCTCCGGTCTGTCGATGCCTGTGGGGTTCAAAAACGGCACCGACGGCAGCCTGGCCACGGCGATCAACGCCATGCGTGCTGCTGCGATGCCGCACCGCTTTGTCGGTATCAACCAGGCCGGTCAGGTCTGCCTGTTGCAAACGCAGGGTAACCCGGACGGGCATGTGATTTTGCGCGGTGGTAAAGCGCCGAACTACAGCCCGGCGGACGTTGCGCAGTGCGAAAAAGAGATGGCTCAGGCGGGACTCAGGCCGTCGCTGATGGTAGATTGCAGTCATGGTAACTCCAATAAAGATTATCGTCGCCAGCCTGCCGTTGCGGAATCCGTCGTTGCTCAAATCAAAGATGGCAACCGGTCGATTACCGGTTTGATGATTGAAAGCAACATTCACGAAGGCAATCAATCTTCTGAACAACCGCGCAGTGCAATGAAGTACGGCGTTTCCGTGACGGATGCCTGCATCAGTTGGGAAACCACGGAAGCGTTGTTGCGTGAGATTGATAAAGACCTGCGCAATAGTCTGGCGACGCGTCTTGCTTAAGAGGTTGTTATGGTTGCTGAATTGACCGCATTGCGCGATCAGATTGATGATGTTGACAAGGCGCTGCTGGGATTACTGGCGCGCCGTCTGGAACTGGTGGCACAAGTTGGCGAAGTGAAAAGCCATTATGGCTTGCCCATTTATGTCCCTGAACGTGAGGCGGCAATGCTGGCGTCGCGCCGGAAAGAAGCTGAATCGCTGGGGGTACCACCCGATCTGATTGAGGATGTGCTGCGCCGTGTGATGCGTGAGTCCTACTCAAGCGAAAACGATAAAGGTTTTAAAACGCTCTACCCTGAATTGCGGCCAGTGGTCATTGTCGGCGGCGGTGGGCAAATGGGGCAACTGTTTGCCAAAATGCTGACGCTTTCCGGTTATCAGGTTCGCATTCTGGAAAAAGATGACTGGGCACAGGCCGAGGCACTGGTGGCGGATGCTGGCATGGTGATTGTCAGCGTGCCGATCCATGTTACTGAGCAGGTGATCGCGAAGCTACCCGCGCTGCCGGATGATTGCATTCTTGTCGACCTTGCGTCGGTAAAAAGTGGCCCACTACAGGCCATGCTGGCGGCGCATCAAGGGCCCGTACTGGGGTTACACCCGATGTTTGGCCCGGACAGCGGCAGTCTTGCTAAACAGGTGGTGGTCTGGTGCGATGGGCGGCAGCCGGAAGCGTATCAGTGGTTCCTGGAGCAGATTCAGGTGTGGGGCGCGCGTTTGCATCGTATCAGCGCCGTTGAACACGATCAGAACATGGCGTTTATCCAGGCGCTGCGGCACTTTGCCACCTTCGCTTATGGGCTGCATCTGGCGGAAGAGAATGTTCAGTTGGAGCAATTGCTGGCGCTGTCTTCGCCAATTTATCGCCTCGAACTGGCGATGGTCGGCCGGCTGTTTGCTCAGGATCCGCAGCTTTATGCTGACATTATTATGTCGTCGTCCAGCAATCTGGCGTTGATCAAACGGTACTATAAACGCTTTGGCGAGGCGATTGGTTTGTTGGAGCAGGGAGACAAGCAGGCATTTATCGACAGCTTTCGGAAAGTGGAGCACTGGTTTGGCGATTATGCCCAGCGTTTCCAAAGTGAAAGCCGCGTGTTATTGCGTCAGGCGAACGATAGCCGCCAGTAATCTGAAAGCCGTTTATACTGAAAAGCCAGTGGTTACCCGCTGGCTTTTTTCATTTAAGGGACGCGCGATGGCTGAGCTGAAAACGCTGTTTGATTACACCGGGCATTTACCGGAATGTCCGACCTGGAGTGAACCGGAGCAGGCGCTCTACTGGGCCGATATCCTTGAAGGGGAGATCCATCGCTATCATCTGGCGACGGGTGAACATACGGTGTTGTCGTTTCCGGAGGAGGTTGGCTGTTTTGCATTGCGGGAAAAGGGCGGTTTTATCGTGGCGATGCGTTACGCCATCTGGTTAACCGATCCGCGCGGTCTGCTGCGGCAAAAAGTGTGCGATAACCCGTCGAATCCGCAACTTGCGCGCTTTAATGATGGTGGCACCGATCATCTGGGCCGTTTTTATGCCGGCACGTTTTGGGGGCCGGGTGACTACAATGGCGCACTGCTATTGCGTATTGATAATGATTTAACACCAAAAGTGGTGCAGTGCGACATTCATGGTGCTAACGGGCTGGCATTTAGTCCGGATGGTCAGTGGATGTTTACCTCTGATACGCCCAACGGTGTGATCTATCGGACGCCCTTGGATCAACAGGGGGAGCCGGGTAAACGTGAACTCTTCCACCGGTTTAAGGCGGGTGAAGGTATACCGGATGGTGCTGCCGTCGACGTGGAAGGTTGTTACTGGAGCGCGATTTTTGATGGTTGGCGTATTGCGCGTTTTTCGCCGCAGGGAGAACGACTGGAAGAGTATTCGCTGCCCGTTCGTTGCCCGACGATGGTCTGTTTTGGTGGTAAAGATATGAAAACGCTTTTTATCACTACTACGCGGGAAAATATGGATGCTGACGAAGTGGCGCAATACCCGCTTTCGGGGGCGATCTTCACCCTGCCGGTTAGCGTGGCAGGAATGAAGAAATCGCTGTTCAAAGAGCGTTAAACGGGCTCAACCGGCACTACGTTTTCGCTCGGGTAGCAACCCAGCACTTTCAGCGAGCGGGTAATATCATTCAGTTCGCGCAACGCTTTTTGCATCCCATCGGAGTGCAGGTTAGCCTGAACATCGAGATAAAACATCTCTTCCCACGGGTTGCCATTAATCGGGCGCGATTCCAGTTTCGTCATGATGACGTTGTGCTTGCGCAGCACCAGCAGGGCTTCAACCAGTGCGCCAGCCTGCTGGCCGGTGGCCATCAGTAGTGTGGTCTTCGCGGGCACCTGATCGGAAACATCGATCGCTTTACGCGCCAGCACCACAAAACGTGTAATGTTTTGCGTCTGGTTAGCCAGGTTGCGTTCCAGCACCTGGAGTCCATACAGCGCTCCACCCGCTTCGCTGCCCAGCGCTGCAACATGGGGTGAATTCGCCTGCGCCACTTTCTCCATGGCGGCTGAGGTGCTTTCGCAATATTCAATCTTCCACTGCGGGTAGCGGTTCAGGAACTGGCTGCACTGCTGGAACGGCTGCGGGTGACTGTAAACAGTTTTAATCTGCTCCAGATCGGTCGAGCCGGAAACCAGCACACAATGATCAATTGGCACCGTCAGCTCGCCCACAATCGACAAACTGGTGTGTTGCAGTAAATCGTATACGTCGTTGATTGCGCCTGAGCTGGTATTTTCCAGCGGTACGACGGCGTAATCCGCCTGGCCGGTTTCCACCTGATTGAAGATATCGTGGAACTTCAGGCAGCCGCTTTCGATAAACTCTTCAAAGTGGCGTGCAGCGTACTGGCGGGCCGCCAGATGGGAGTAAGAACCTTTGGGGCCGAGAAACGCGATGCGCGCGGAATGGGGGTTGATCTTATTCAGATGCTGCTGGAGCAGTGCTTGCTGAGTCAGGACTGAGTCTTCGATGATTAATTGAAACAGGCGGGTAATGTAATGGGCGTCCAGATGATGCGCTTTACCCAGTTGAATCAGACGTTCCAACAGATCGCGCTCGCGATCGATGTCGCGCACCGGACGGTGTGAATGCAGTTTGGCTTTGCCGACTTCGACAGAAAGCTGGCGTCGTTCGGCGAGCAGCGTCAGTAACTGTTCATCCAGCGCGCTGATTTTTACACGTAAATCCAGTAAGGGGTTTTCAGCCGTCATGTTGTTGCCTTTAATTGTTATCAAAAAAAAAGCCTCCCGGAGTGGGAGGCCTTATTGTTCGTCTTCGCATTCTTTATCACAAAACGAATCGCCTCCCGGTTCAGGGGAAGGTAAAAAAGAATGCGAAGAAGAACGGTACAAGTTTCATGCAGTTTTCCTTTGAGTGACTGAAGTACAGTACCCGTACTGTTTTCTTTCTGTCAATAAAAAACGCGCCCGAAGGCGCGTTGGATAGGGACTCAATGTAGAGACTACTCTTCTTCTTCAACGAAGCTTGGGTCTTTCACCGACGTTGCGGCGCGACGTGCTTCACCTTTGTGTTGCACTTTATTGAGCTGCCGTTCCAGCTTGTTAATCAAATCATTGATAGCGGTATACATATCTTCGTGTTTTGCGCTGGCGACCAGATGCCCGTTCGGCGTGTTGATCGTCGCATCCGCAATAAAGCCCTGTGGCTCTTTAGACAGAATGATATGTGGATTAATCAGATGGGTTTGCCATTTATCCAGTTTGGCGAGACGGTCTGCGACATGCTGGCGGATTGCCGGAGTAATTTCCATTTGTTTACTGGTAATGTTCATTGTCATAAATTTTACCTCTTGTCTTTCCGTCTTGGTGATTTCAGCATACCGTGGTGAATGTCAAAATGTGTGATTTAAATCACATTATTTTGTCACTTTTTGTCAAAGGAAAGGTTTTGTGAGGCAGGACAGGAAGAGCGCAAATATACCTTGTCGAACGCGTAAATAGCGGTCATAGTTGATAGGATGGATTGGGGCTAAACCGCTTCAGCAATAAGTGAAACCGAATAAAAAAACGGCAGCCTGCGGGCTGCCGTTTTGTCTTTCAGGCGATTGGTCTTAGCTGGCGCTACTGTTCGCCGCAATGATTTTCGCGACTTTGTCAGCCTGTGCGTTCATTTGCATTTCGCGGTAGGCTTTTTCCATCAGCGGCAGCGCATCGCGCGTGGCTTTCGCATCCGGGAAGTCACGAAGCATCCCTTCCACGCGGTTGACAACAGCAACCCAGGCACCGCGGTCGGTGTAATATTCCGCTACGGAGTAGTCATATTTTGCCAGGCGATCTTTCAGGAAGACCAGGCGTTTGGTGGCATCCGTGACGTACTGGCTTTGCGGATAGCCGCGTACCAATTTAGAGAAGTCATTAAATGCGTCACGGGCATGTTGTGGGTCGCGATCGCTACGATCAACACCAAAGAACCCTTGCAGCGCGCTGTCATCCAGCGCCATATTGGTTAGCCCGCGCATGTACATCACATAATCGATGTTGGGATGCGTTGGGTTCAGACGAATGAAGCGGTCAATTGCGGCCTGAGCAAGCGGCAGATCGGCGTTTTTGTAGTAAGCGTAGATCAGATCCAGTTGCACTTGCTGAGAGTAAGGACCAAACGGATAACGATTATCCAGGGCTTCCAGTTGCGTTATTGCCGCCTTCCAGTTACCGTCTTGCAGTTTTTGCTGGGCAGTCGCGTAGATTTCATTTGGTGGATTATCAGGCACCACTTCCTTTGAACCGGAGCAACCCGCCAAAGCCAGACTCAACGTGGCGGCTGCCACCAGATATTTCATGCGCGTCATGACGTTTAGACTTTCCTCAGAATGTTAATGCGGGAGATTCTTTATTCCTGCTCCCGACTAAGACCAGCTACAATAGCACACTATATTAAACGGCAAAGCCGTAAAACCCAACGTTAACGAAGAAGCTGTATATGGCACAACGAGTACAACTCACCGCAACGGTATCCGAGAACCAGCTCGGTCAACGCTTAGATCAGGCTTTGGCCGAATTGTTCCCTGATTATTCACGTTCGCGTATAAAAGAATGGATTCTCGACCAGCGCGTGCTGGTCAACGGCAGCGTCAGCGACAAGCCGAAAGAGAAAGTGTTGGGCGGCGAAAGCATTGCCATCAATGCTGAAATTGAAGAAGAAGCCCGTTTTGAACCGCAAGATATTCCGTTAAATATCGTTTATGAAGATGACGACATTATCGTTATCAACAAGCCACGTGATTTGGTGGTGCATCCCGGAGCCGGTAACCCTGACGGTACGGTGCTGAACGCATTGCTGCATTACTATCCGCCTATCGCCGATGTTCCGCGTGCAGGGATTGTGCACCGTCTGGACAAAGACACCACCGGTTTGATGGTGGTCGCAAAAACGGTGCCGGCGCAAACGCGGCTGGTGGAGTCCTTGCAACTGCGTGAAATCACACGTGAGTATGAAGCGGTTGCTATTGGTCACATGACTTCGGGTGGCACTGTTGAAGAACCGATCAGCCGTCACCCAACGAAGCGTACGCATATGTCCGTGCATCCGATGGGGAAACCGGCGGTCACGCATTACCGCATCATGGAGCATTTCCGCATACATACACGCTTGCGTTTGCGTCTGGAAACCGGCCGTACGCACCAGATCCGTGTGCATATGTCGCATATCACGCATCCGCTGGTGGGTGATCAACTGTACGGTGGTCGTCCGCGTCCGCCAAAAGGGGCCTCGGAAGCGTTTATTGAGGCGCTGCGTAAGTTCGATCGCCAGGCTTTGCACGCCACCATGTTGCGTCTTTATCATCCGATCAGCGGTATTGAGATGGAGTGGCATGCGCCGATCCCGCAGGATATGGTCGATCTTATCGACGCGATGCGCGCTGATTTTGAATTGCATAAGGATGAAGTGGCCTGGTTATGACCAAACTGATCCGCCCGGACTGGCCGCAACCCAAGAATGTTGCAGCCTGTAGCTCGACACGTATTGGTGGCGTTAGCCTGCCGCCTTATGACTCCCTGAATCTCGGTGCACATTGCGGTGACGATCTCCTTCTGGTGGAGGAAAACCGTAAGCGCATGTTTGCGGAAGGTGGTTTACCGTCTAAACCTGTGTGGCTTGAACAGGTGCACGGCACCGATGTGCTGAAACTCAACGGTGAGCCTTATACCTCGAAGCGGGCGGATGCCTCCTACAGTAACACCCCGGGTACCGTTTGTGCGGTGATGACTGCTGACTGTCTGCCGGTTCTCTTTTGTAATCGCGAAGGAACGGAAGTTGCCGCTGCGCATGCGGGGTGGCGTGGTTTATGCGCGGGTATACTGGAAGAGACGGTCGCGTGTTTTGCTGATAAGCCGGAAAATGTGCTGGCGTGGTTTGGTCCGGCGATTGGCCCGCAAGCCTTTGAAGTTGGCCCGGAAGTCAGGGAGGCGTTTATGGCCCATGATCCCCGTGCTGATGACGCCTTTCGCCCGGTTGGGGAAAAGTTTTTTGCGGATATCTACCAGCTTGCGCGCCAGCGGTTGGCAAGCGCAGGCGTGGAGCATGTGTTTGGCGGCGATCGCTGTACTTTTAGCCAACCGGAGGATTTTTTCTCCTATCGCCGGGACAAGGTCACCGGGCGTATGGCAAGTTTCATTTGGCTGATATAACCTAACGAATCAAGACGATCCAGTACGCGTAAGTTTTCTTTCGCATAATTCAGGTCATTCACCTTGAATAATTGAGGGATGACCTCATTTAATCTCCAGTAGCAATTTTGACCTGTTATGGGAGGAGTTATGCGTCTGGATCGTCTTACTAATAAATTCCAGCTTGCTCTTGCCGATGCCCAGTCGCTCGCACTGGGGCAAGACAACCAATTTATCGAACCTCTTCATTTAATGAGCGCCTTGCTGAATCAGGAAGGGGGTTCGATTCATCCTTTATTGACCTCTGCCGGCGTGAACGCTGGCCAGTTACGTACCGCCATTGAACAGGCGTTAAGCCGCTTACCGCAGGTGGAAGGCACCGGCGGCGATGTGCAGCCTTCTCAGGATCTGGTTCGTATGCTTAATCTTTGCGACAAACTGGCGCAAAAGCGGAGTGACAACTTTATTTCGTCAGAACTTTTTGTTCTGGCTGCGCTTGATTCACGTGGCACGCTAACTGATTTGCTGAAATCCGCTGGTGCAACAACCGCCAATGTGACTCAGGCGATAGATCAAATGCGTGGGGGAGAAAACGTGAACGATCAGGGGGCCGAAGACCAACGTCAGGCCTTGAAAAAATTCACTGTCGATCTGACCGAGCGCGCCGAACAAGGCAAGCTCGATCCGGTTATCGGTCGTGATGAAGAGATCCGCCGTACTATTCAGGTACTGCAGCGCCGGACGAAAAACAACCCGGTATTGATTGGTGAGCCAGGCGTTGGTAAGACTGCCATCGTTGAAGGTTTGGCGCAGCGTATCGTCAATGGCGAAGTACCGGAAGGGCTGAAAGGGCGTCGCGTGCTGTCGCTGGACATGGGGGCGCTCGTTGCCGGGGCAAAATACCGCGGTGAGTTCGAAGAGCGTTTAAAAGGTGTGCTTAACGATCTGGCGAAACAAGAAGGCAACGTCATCCTGTTTATTGACGAACTTCACACGATGGTGGGCGCAGGGAAAGCCGACGGGGCGATGGACGCCGGTAACATGTTGAAACCTGCGCTGGCGCGTGGTGAACTTCATTGTGTGGGGGCAACCACACTGGATGAATATCGTCAGTTTATTGAAAAAGATGCTGCGCTGGAACGTCGTTTCCAGAAAGTGTTGGTCGCAGAACCTTCGGTGGAAGATACCATTGCCATCTTGCGTGGTCTGAAAGAGCGTTATGAATTGCACCATCACGTGCAGATCACTGACCCGGCGATTGTGGCGGCGGCAACGCTGTCACACCGTTATATTGCCGATCGCCAGTTGCCGGACAAAGCCATTGACTTGATTGATGAAGCTGCATCAAGCATCCGTATGCAGATTGACTCGAAACCGGAAGAGCTGGACCGTCTTGATCGCCGTATTATTCAGCTCAAGCTGGAACAGCGGGCGCTGATGAAAGAGTCAGATGAAGCCAGTAAAAAGCGTCTCGACATGCTTAATGAAGAGCTGGAGGATAAAGAACGCCAGTACTCAACTTTAGAAGAAGAGTGGAAGGCCGAAAAAGCGTCGCTTTCCGGAACGCAGACCATCAAATCGGAGCTGGAGCAGGCGAAAATTGCGATGGAACAGGCGCGCCGTAATGGTGACCTGGGGCGTATGTCGGAATTGCAGTACGGTAAAATTCCGGCGCTCGAAAAACAGCTGGCTGCGGCTACACAGGCGGAAGGCAAAACCATGCGTTTGTTACGTAACCGCGTAACCGATGCGGAAATTGCTGAAGTACTGGCGCGTTGGACCGGTATTCCGGTGGCACGGATGATGGAAGGCGAACGTGAAAAATTGCTGCGCATGGAGCATGATCTGCATCATCGGGTGATTGGTCAGGATGAAGCCGTTGAAGCGGTATCGAATGCGATCCGCCGCAGCCGTGCGGGGTTGTCAGATCCTAATCGTCCGATTGGCTCGTTCCTGTTCCTTGGGCCAACCGGGGTGGGGAAAACCGAGTTGTGCAAAACACTGGCGAATTTTATGTTCGACAGTGACGATGCGATGGTGCGTATCGATATGTCCGAATTTATGGAAAAACACTCCGTCTCACGTCTGGTGGGGGCGCCTCCGGGATATGTCGGCTACGAAGAGGGCGGTTACCTGACCGAAGCGGTGCGTCGTCGCCCTTACTCCGTCATCCTGCTGGATGAAGTGGAAAAAGCGCACCCGGATGTGTTCAACATCTTATTGCAAGTACTGGATGACGGACGATTGACGGATGGGCAAGGCAGAACCGTGGATTTCCGTAATACGGTGGTCATTATGACATCTAACCTGGGTTCTGACCTGATTCAGGAGCGTTTTGGCGATCTTGATTATGGCCATATGAAAGAACTGGTATTGGGTGTCGTTAGCCAGAATTTCCGCCCGGAATTCATTAACCGTATTGATGAGGTGGTTGTGTTTCATCCTCTGGGTGAGAAACATATTGCTTCTATTGCGCAGATCCAACTGCAACGTTTGTACAAACGCCTGGAAGAACGTGGCTATACGGTGACGATTTCTGAAGAAGCGCTGAAACTGCTGAGTGCGAATGGTTACGATCCAGTGTATGGGGCTCGTCCGCTGAAACGCGCCATCCAGCAGCAAATCGAGAACCCGCTTGCGCAGCAAATTCTCTCCGGTGAGCTGATTCCGGGGAAAACGGTTGAGCTGGTAGTGAAAAACAATCGTATTGTGGCAGTGCAGTAAGTCACAAATATAAGAAAACGGGCCCTGCGGGGCTCGTTTTTGTTTAAAAACCAGGCAAAAATTCACTTTCTCCAGTGGTTTTGCCTGGAAAGTGAGCGAACGGTAACTTTTTTTAAATTAAGGGTTGTCAGCCGGAATTAACTCCCTATAATGCGCCACCACTGACACGGCACAACGGCAAACACACCGGCCTGTCAGGTGAAGAAATCTGAAAATATTCAGTTGACTTCGCAGCGGGAAAGCGTAATATGCACACCCCGCGCCGCAGCGAAAACACAGCGGCACTGCTCTTTAACAATTTATCAGACAATCTGTGTGGGCACTCAAAGTGACATGGATTCTTGACGTCCACGGACGCTAAATGAATACCAAGTCTCACGAGTGAACACGTAATTCATTACGAAGTTTAATTCGATGAGCATCAAACTTTTAAATTGAAGAGTTTGATCATGGCTCAGATTGAA
>NZ_FMAY01000015.1 GCF_900094925.1 Kosakonia oryzendophytica
ATCGAGATTTTCGGCGGGACTATTACGACCAGATGTACATGATCTGGCTGAACATTTAGCTCCAGAACCTCACAATCCTTTATTCCGCAGAGAATGTAGATTGTCCTGTAAAGTTCCTTGCCCAACTTATCTTTCAGGATCCTGAAACGGTACTTAGGCGTCCAGACTATGTGGTATTTACAACGCCAATATACATGTGATGAACTCCTGTAAAGCCCCATGTCGGTTTGTCTCCTTTTACTTGTGGTGAGTAAGCAGAGATATTCCGGCATGGGCATTCTTCAGGCTATAGCCTTACAGGATCAATCACCACCTCCCCAGGAGGTGGTTTAGGGGTGACAACAAAAATGGCGCATTACGCGCCATTGGGTTAACCAACCTGAACGGAAAGCATGCTGAGAGAGCCCATCTCAATGCCATCAACCGGGATCGACACTGGCTCTTTACCGTCCCACGCGCCAAGTACGTACAACAGTGGCAAGAAGTGCTCCGGCGTCGGGTTCGATAACGAACCGCCTTCATGGTCAAGGTAGTTGACCAGCGGATGTTGCTCAGCCGGTCCCTGCCAGGTCAGATTCTCTTTCACAAAGTCATTGAACGACGTTGCCCACGGGTATGGCGTGTTCTCACCGTGCCAACGCGCTGTTCTCAGGTTGTGCACGACGTTACCACTGGCAACCAGCATAATGCCCTCGTCACGCAACGTCGCCAGTTTACGCCCCATCTCAAGATGCCATGCTGCGGGTTTAGTGCTGTCCACACTCAGTTGCACCATCGGGATATCCGCATTGGGGTACATTTTTATCAATACTCCCCATGAACCGTGGTCGAAACCCCAGGCTTCTTTGTCGAGCACCACCGGCACCGGTGCCAGCAGTTCAACCAAATGCTGCGCTAATTCTGGTGAACCCGGCGCCGGATAATGCGTGTCATACAGCGCCTGCGGGAAACCGCCAAAATCATGGATCGTTTTCGGTGCTTCCATCGCCGTCACGCCCGTGCCACGCGTAAACCAGTGGGCGGATACCACTACAATCGCTTTCGGGCGCGGCAGTGTTTCGCCCAGTTCCCCCCAGGCACGGGTATAAATGTTATCTTCCAGAACATTCATTGGGCTACCGTGGCCCAAAAACAGCGCTGGCATACGGGGTGCTGACATGGTGATATCCTTACAGAGTGTGACAATTTGATAGCACTACATTACGCCTTTTCAGGAGACGAAGAACTCTGATAACCATGATGAAGATCTTCAGTAATTTTGAATGTAAGGAATGCGTAAAGATGGCGCGCCCGCCTCGCTTTTCGCAACGTGAAAACATACATTAATGAGAATCATTATCATAAAGGAGTTATGCATGTCAGTGCCCCTAATCCTGACTTTACTGGCAGGCGCTGCCACCTTTATTGGCGCGATCCTCGGCGTGTTAGGCCAGAAACCCTCTAATCGCGTACTGGCGTTTTCGCTTGGTTTTGCCGCCGGAATTATGTTGCTCATCTCGCTGATGGAGATGCTTCCCGCCGCGCTGGCAACAGAGAATATGTCGCCCATGCTGGGCTATGGCATGTTTGTTGTCGGGTTGCTGGGTTACTTTGCGCTGGATCGCATGCTGCCTCACGCCCACCCGCAGGACTTAATGCAGGGTACACAACACAGCTTCCCGCGCGGCATCCGCCGTACCGCCATTCTGCTGACGCTCGGTATCAGTCTGCATAACTTTCCGGAAGGGATCGCCACGTATGTCACCGCCAGCAACGATCTGGAGTTGGGGTTCGGCATCGCTTTTGCGGTGGCATTGCACAATATTCCTGAAGGACTTGCGGTTGCCGGCCCGGTCTATGCCGCTACGGGTTCCAAACGTACTGCTATCTTCTGGGCCGGCATTTCGGGTCTGGCGGAAATTATCGGCGGCGTACTGGCGTGGTTGATCCTCGGTAGCCTGGTGTCACCGGTGGTGATGGCTGCAATCATGGCTGCCGTCGCGGGGATTATGGTTGCGCTTTCTGTAGATGAGCTTATGCCCCTGGCAAAAGAAATAGACCCGAATAATAACCCGAGCTATGGCGTACTGTGTGGTATGTCGGTGATGGGATTAAGCCTGGTCGCCCTTCAGGCGATGGGAATTGGCGGTTAAGCCGACCGCCTGCCACCATGGACGGGTAGCGCTGCTACTCGCCCTGCCTGGCACCGCTGATTTTCTTCAACTCATCAAGCACACGCTGATAAGCTGTGTATAGCGCATCGCGGTCGTGGCGACAGGCTTTATTGTTGCGTTTAAGCGCATGAATATAGACAACGAGGACCAGAACAATAAGCAGTAGCCAATACCAGGAAATAAACATCGCGACTCCATGACTCTATTTGGCAAAAAACACAACGCAGAATCATTAAAAATCTTTTTAATTTAACGGATTAGGTGAATTCAAACCCATTACTCACATCAGATAACGCCATTACCACTTTATAAGTAGAGGCCTAAGATTTCAACGTGTGAGCATGAGAAGTGCAACAAAGTTTGATACAGGACAGGCAAAAAAAATCCGAAGCCAGCGACTTCGGATTTTTAGCGTTAACGGCAACAATTAGCTGGCTTTGCGCTCATGCTCCTGACGGTATGCCACGAGGTCTTCAATCGTCACAACCGCCATATTGTGTTGCTTAGCAAACGCGATGCACTCCGGCGCACGGGCCATAGAGCCATCGTCATTGGTTAATTCACACAGCACACCCGCCGGTTTAAACCCGGCCAGCGTGACTAAATCGATAGTGGCTTCGGTATGGCCGCCACGGGTCAGAACACCACCCGGTTGCGCACGCAGTGGGAAGACGTGACCAGGACGGTTCAGGTCAGACGGTTTAGCACCGTCTGCAATTGCCGCGCGAACGGTCGTAATACGGTCAGCAGCGGAAACACCGGTGGTGACGCCGTGAGCGGCTTCAATAGTGACGGTAAAACCGGTGCCATAGGCGCTGGTATTGTTCTCGACCATCATGGGCAGATCGAGTTGTTTACGGCGTTCGTCAGTCAGGCATAAACAGACAATCCCACTACCGTGACGGATAGTCAGCGCCATCTGCTCAACGGTCATGGTTTCGGCGGCAAAAATCATATCGCCTTCGTTTTCACGGTCCTCGTCATCGAGCACCATTACACCCCGGCCTTCGCGCAGTGCGGTGAGTGCGTTTTCAATACGTTGGAAAGGCGTGCCAAAAGAAGAAAGCAGCGTCTGATTCATGGTAAAAGACCTCAATAAAGTTATGGTTACCAGAATCAGGGCAGTCTTAGGAGTGTCGCAAAGCGGCAAAAAAATAACGCGAGCGGGCATCATGCCCGGCAGTATCGTTACTCTCTCCCATCCGGACTTTAACCGTCGGCCCCGGAATTACACCGGATCTGCTGACCTTCAGGCATTAACCTGAAGCGCTCGCGGGCTTTCAGCGTACGCTGATTTACCGCCGGTGGGGAATTTCGCCCCGCCCTGAGAATAAGCGGAATAACTATAACGCCATTGATTACCTTCGGCAATGCATAAGCTTCAAACAATTCTGGTTTATCACCTGGGGTTATCACACTACAATGACTGCATGAGCCCATCCGAGCAGGGAACCCAAAATGATTGACCCGAAAAAAATTGAACAGATTGCGCGCCAGGTTCACGAATCCATGCCAAAAGGGATCCGTGAGTTCGGGGAAGACGTTGAGAAGAAGATCCGTCAGACGCTACAGGCACAGTTAACCCGCCTCGATCTGGTAAGCCGTGAAGAGTTTGACGTGCAAACGCAGGTGCTGCTGCGCACACGTGAGAAGCTGGCTTTACTGGAACAGCGCCTTAGCGAACTGGAGAATCAGGGAAAAAACACCGAAGTGAAACCCGCGCCTGCTATTCCGCCGGTTGACGATCACGCGTAATACGACGCGCTCTTTGCCTGGCAAAGAGCGCTATTAGAGGGTTTAATCACCCTGTTTCTGGATTTTTTTGATGATATTGGTGGTTGAACAACCGTCTTCAAAGTTGAGCACCAGTACTTCACCGCCGTTGGCCCAGACCTCTTTGCTACCGGCAATTTGCTCCGGCTGGTAGTCACCGCCTTTTACCAGCAGATCCGGCAGGATCCCGGCAATCAGACGCTGCGGCGTATCTTCTTCAAACGAAACCACCCAATCCACCGCTTCCAGCGCGCTCAGCACAATCATGCGCTGCTCCAGCGGGTTCACCGGACGGGTGTCGCCTTTCAGGCGTCGAGTGGACGCATCACTGTTCACCGCAACAATAAGACGATCGCCGAGTTTCCGCGCATTCGCCAGATAAGAGACGTGCCCGGCATGCAGGATGTCGAAAACGCCATTGGTCATCACGACTTTCTCACCACGCTTACGCGCTGCAGCAACAGCCTCTTTCAGCTCCGCTTCCGTCATCACGCCAAAACCGGTTTCCGCACGACCACGCACCGCGTTCTCCAGCTCAATCGGCGTCACGGTTGAAGTACCGAGTTTACCGACCACCACACCCGCCGCCGCGTTCGCGAAGTAGCAGGCTTCTTCCAGAGAATTGCCCGACGCCAGCGTTGCCGCAAGAACGCCGATGACCGTATCGCCAGCACCGGTCACGTCATACACTTCCTGCGCCTGGGTTGGCATATGCAGTGGCGCTTTACCCGGTTGCAGCAGTGTCATGCCCTGTTCGGACCGGGTCACCAGCAGCGCCGACAGCTCATAGTCAGCGATCAATTTCATGCCGCGCTCAACGATCTCCGCTTCGCTTTTGCATTTACCCACGACGGCCTCGAACTCGGATAAGTTAGGCGTCAGCAGCGTTGCACCGCGATAGCGTTCGAAATCGGTGCCTTTCGGATCGATAAGCACCGGTACACCTGCGTTGCGCGCCAGCGTAATCATCTGCCGGACGCTGACCAGTGCGCCTTTGGCATAATCAGACAGCACCAGCGCGCCAACGTTGCCCAGCGCCTGGCTAATACGATCGTGCATCGGTTGCGGGTCAACGCCATCAAACCCTTCTTCAAAATCGAGACGGATCAGTTGCTGGTTGCGGGAAAGCACGCGCAGCTTGGTGATCGTCGGATGCGTCGGAACAGAAACAAAGTCGCATTTAACGTTAACGTCCGCCAGCGCCTTACTGAGCGCCCGCGCCGCATCGTCAATACCGGTCAGCCCGACCAGACGTGCAGTAGCACCCAACGATGCGATGTTCATCGCCACGTTTGCCGCGCCGCCGGGGCGCTCTTCAATCGTATCGACCTTCACCACGGGTACTGGCGCTTCCGGAGAAATGCGGCTTGTTGGGCCGTACCAGTAGCGATCCAGCATCACATCACCCACTACCATGACACCGGCCTGTTCAAACTCTGGCAGCGTTACTTTCATTCCTGTCTCCTGAGAGATACAAAATTTGCGCGCGATAATACCACACTTACGCGTGGGCGCACGGTTCCACCAGCCACTTCTCCCAGCTCGCTTTGATCAGAGCGCGCTCAGCGACAAAACAAGAGAGCGCGACATTTCCCGGCAGCTCCTGCAACGCAAGATGGTGCAGTTCATCACGCAGCGTGGTGTAAGCGTGCGTCAGCGCCAGCGCTTCTTGCTCATCCATAATGCCGTTTTGCGCAAGCCCTTCGAGGATGCGTACATTATCCGACCAGCGTGTCAGCTTCGGTTTGTCATGCGCGTATCGCAGCACCAGATACTGCGCGATAAACTCGATATCTGTAATACCGCCTTCATCTGCTTTCAGGTCGAAGCGATCTTTATGTTTGTTGCCGAGATGCGCACGCATCTTTTCCCGCATCTCACGCACTTCGGTTTGCAACGTCTCCCCGTCACGTGGAGTCATCAGAATATCGCGACGAATAGCGTCAAAATCGGCGGTCAGTTGCGGATCGCCGTACACCACGCGCGCACGCGCCAGTGCCTGATGCTCCCACGTCCAGGCTTCGTTTTTCTGATAATCCGCGAACGATTCCGTCGTCGTCACCAGCATACCTGCCGCGCCGGATGGGCGCAGACGGGCGTCGACTTCGTAAAGGATGCCGGACGATGTGCGGGTGCTGAACAGGTGCATGACTCGCTGGGCAAGACGCAGATAAAACTGACGACCATCAATTTCCCGTTCGCCATCGGTCATGGCATCCGGTGGGCAATCATGTAAGAACACCAGATCGAGATCGGAACTGTAGCCCAGTTCCCAGCCCCCCAGCTTACCGTATCCCACCACGGCAAAACCGCGCCCTTCGCGCTCGCGCAGGTGCGTCGGCTGGCCATAACGGGCCACCATTTGCCCCCACGCCTGCTGTACCACCGCATCGATAATCGCTTCTGCCAGCCAGGTCAGATGATCGCTCACCTTCATCACCGGCAGCGTTCCGGCAATGTCCGCCGCCGCTACGCGCAACAATTGGGCCTGTTTAAACTGGCGCACCGCTTCGAGCTGTTGCTCTTCATCATCTTCAGGCACGCGCAGTAAATATTGCCGCAGCTCATCGCGGTACGCATTCATTGCCGTGGGCTGATACAGCGTGTTGGGATCGAGCAGTTCATCCAGCAGTATCGGATAACGCGCCAACTGGCTGGCGACCATCGGCGATGCCGCGCACAGCGAGATCAAATGCTTCAGCGCACCGGGGAATTCACTCAACAGCTCGAGGTAGGTCGTTCGGGTAATAATGCCGGTCAGTAGCGGCGTCAGGCGCGACAACGGCACCGGGGCATCATCACGCGAGCACACATCGCTGAGCAAGTGCGGCATCAAATGGTCGAGCACCTGACGACCACGCGGCCCAATGGTGCGTTTATCAAGTTCTTTGCGAAAATCGGCAATCAACGCCAGCACGCGATGGCGATCGTCATCAGAGAGGTGCGCCAGCGCAGGTGTGGTGTCATCTTCCTGCAGCGCGTCCTGCCACAGTTCGCGCCAGTGTTCAGACAGGGTATCTTCCGGCGAATCCGTTTCATCATCGCCAATCAACGCATTAAAAATGCGTCGTACCGCCGCCATATGGGTTTCCAGCGCACAACTGAGCGCTTCCCAGTCGGGAACGCCCATTCCCCAGGCGAGTCGCGACCGATTCAGTTCATCACCCGGCAGCGTCTGTGTCTGTTCGTCATTAATACTTTGCAGCAGGTTTTCCAGCCGGCGTAGCCAGAGATAGGCTTCACGCAGGGTGGTGGCCTCGCCCTCCGGCAACAAGCGCAACTGATCAATTGCCGCCAGCGTCGGCAGCAACGAACGGGATTGCAGCGCCGGTTCGCGACCACCGCGGATCAGCTGAAACACCTGGACGATAAATTCGATTTCGCGAATGCCGCCAGCGCCCAGCTTGATGTTGTCTTTCAAACCACGGCGGCGCACTTCGCGGGCAATCATGCCCTTCATATTACGCAGCGATTGAATGACGCTAAAATCGATATAACGGCGGAAGACAAAGGGCCGCAGCATCGCCCGCAACTCCCTGGCGTGATCGCCGTCGTCATCCCCCATGATCCGCGCTTTGACCATGGCATAGCGCTCCCAGTCGCGCCCCTGCTCCTGGTAATAATCCTCCAGCGCGGCAAAGCTGAGCACCAGCGGGCCGCTGTCGCCAAAGGGACGCAGTCGCATATCCACGCGGTAGACAAACCCATCCTGCGTGGGTTGATCGAGCACTTTAATCAGCCGCTGGCCGAGACGCGTGAAAAACTGCGCATTATCCAGCTCCCGCCTGCCGCCACGGGTAGCACCGTTTTCCGGCCAGGCAAAAATCAAATCAATATCAGACGAGAAGTTCAGTTCGCCGCCGCCGAGTTTCCCCATTCCCAGCACCAGCATCGGCTGCGCAACACCCTGCGTATTGCACGGCGTGCCCCATTCGCGGCAGCAGGCATCGTAGAGCCAGTCTCGCGCCGCAACAATCAGCGTTTCCGCCAGCACGCTTAACTGCTGAAGAATGTCTTCTTCCGCTGTCAGTCGCAGCGCCTGAGCCCAGGCAATACGCACCATTACGCGGCGGCGAAACTGCCGCAATGCCCGCATCAGCGATGCTTCATCCGCAACGTCCTGCAACACGCTTTGCAACATGGAGGCATAGTGCCGCCACTCGTCAGCCTGCGGCGGCGCGCTTTCAAGCTCCGCTAACCACGCCGGATGCGCGATGATCGCATCCTGAACAAAGTCACTAAAAGTGAGCACTGACTGCGCCTGTGCGCTTAGTGGTTTCGCGGCTATGGATTCCGGCAGACGAGTGAGTACCGTCTGCCAGTGTTGCGATAACGGTGAGGCGTGCGACATCCGAAATATCCTTTAGTTAGCGTTTCCCGCTGTGTAACCAGAACGGTGGCTGGTTAATGGCGGTATTACGGAAATGTTCAATTTCGATGATTTGGCGGGTTTCAATGGCGTGATACAGCCCTTGCCAATTTTCCAGCCATTCAATCGCCAGTGCGCGATCGTAAAAACCGGCCAGCAGCAACGCGCTGTCGATATCCCGCGCCAGGCGCGGCAACTGGTCGCGATAGCTGTCGCCAAGCGGTTGAGCAAACGTTTTTTTCAGCTCAGCGGCGGTGCGCGAGAGGTGAACATCCGCAAAGCGTTTAAACGAATCGGCAAACTTCGCCTGTGCTTTTTCATCCAGGAAAGCACGCCAGCCTTGGCTCACCAACCATTCTGTCAGCACCAGTTTTGCCATGGCTGATGGCGTGCTCCAGACGGCTGTCTCGGCGGAGACCGCAGAGGTGATGGTGGCTTCAGCTTGCGTCAGTAAATCACGTAAGTGAGCGCTCGCTTTACGCGGCACAATACCGCCAAACAGCACCAGAGTATGACGCAGCAGCGCAATGGCGCGCAGTACATCGTCTTTTGCGCGGTTGTTCCCCCGAATCCATAACTCTTCGTGGTACTGCCATTGCGACAGCGCCAGCTCCAGCGCGGCGGCGAACCCCTGCTCTACGCTGGCTTTCGCTACTGGTTGCAGAATCGGCGTCGGGTGAATTTCACGTGGCGTATTGCCCTGCGCCAGATGATAACCGCGCGCCGCTTTGCTCAGACTTCCCTGACGTAACCCTGAGAGCGTGACGAGCTGGCGCGCCAGCTTAAGGATATCCGATGGATCGCCACTCAGCAGTTCCAGCTCCAGTTCGCAAATCGGCTCGGCAAATTCACCGGCTTTGACTTCGCCTAAATCAAGAGCAATCTCAATGCGACTGTCGCCCACGGTCACCAGCCATTTTTCGCGCCAGAAATCGGTGCTAAACAGCGGGTGAGTCTGCGCCTGTAAGTCAGCAGGCAGAGAGCCTTCCGGCCACACTTCTGCCGGGAAACGCGCCAGGTCAAGCTCGGCTTTTTCCAGCGGAATGTTGTATTCCGGGCGTTGATGTAAACCGCCGATCACCCGACCGGCGATTTTCATCGTCATCTCATATTTGCCGTCAAAACCGCGAATACGCAGCCCCATATCGTGGCCACGCAGCCAGTTGTCCGGCGTTTCATAATAGATGTTCAGTAGCTGGCTGGGTGCGACATGTTCGTCGGTCAGCGTATGGAGATGTTGGCGAAGCGTTTCCACGCTGTCGCTATTCACGATAAACTTTAATTCGATTTCCTGAGCCATGGCCTTGCACTTATGGTTATGTCACATCAGTGAAAATTTCGGCGAACTAACGCGCCCGATGTTTGTCAGTAGATAGTATTTTGCGCCAAATTGCCATGCAATGCGCAAACTGGCTGGAGCAAAAGTTCGCATAAGTGCGCAGTTTGACCCGGAAGATTCCGATTGATGCCAACAGCAGGGTATCGTCAGACTGTGGTCACTGTTTACCCTTCACGTCCAATGGAAATAACGACTACCTGATGCCAAAATTACGCCTGATTGGATTGACCTTATTTGCGCTTAGCGTGTCCCTGGGAACCCACGCTGAGGAAAAACGTTATGTTTCCGACGAACTGAATACCTGGGTCCGTAGCGGACCGGGAGATAATTACCGCCTTGTGGGCACGGTGAATGCCGGCGAGGAAGTGACCCTGCTGCAATCCAATAGCGATTATGGTCAGGTGCGCGATAGCACCGGGCGTACCGCGTGGATCCCTCTCAAAGAACTGAATACCCAGCCCAGCCTGCGCACCCGCGTACCGGAACTGGAAAACCAGGTCAAAACGCTGACCGATAAACTCAACAATATCGACAATACCTGGAACCAGCGCACTGCCGAGATGCAGCAGAAAGTCGCGCAGAGCGATGGTGTCATTAGCGGCCTGAAAGATGAAAATCAGAAACTCAAAAACGAGTTAATTGTGGCGCAAAAAAAGGTGAATGCCGCCAATCTGCAACTGGATGACAAACAGCGCACCATCATTATGCAATGGTTTATGTATGGCGGCGGCGTGCTGGGCGCAGGCCTGTTACTGGGCCTGGTGTTGCCGCATATGATCCCCACCCGCAAACGCAAAGATCGCTGGATGAACTAAGCACATTAGCCATCTTCTCTACACTTACGTATTATCAGTCGGCAAAATAAGTGAGAGGAGTGGCGGGTGAAGAGTTATCTGGTCGGTGGTGCAGTACGCGATACGTTGTTAGGCCTGCCAGTCAAAGACAGAGACTGGGTGGTAGTCGGCGCCACGCCGGAAGAGATGCTCAACGCGGGCTACCAACAGGTAGGCCGTGATTTTCCTGTGTTCCTGCACCCGAAAAGCCACGAAGAGTATGCCCTGGCACGCACCGAGCGCAAATCGGGCGTCGGCTATACAGGATTCACTGTCCATGCGGCACCAGACGTTACGCTTGAGCAAGATTTGCTGCGCCGCGACTTAACCGTTAACGCCCTCGCACAGGATGAAAACGGCAACATCATCGATCCTTTCAATGGTCAGCGAGATCTGCACAATCGGATCCTGCGCCATGTCTCCCCCGCCTTTGGCGAAGATCCTTTACGCGTTCTGCGCGTTGCGCGCTTTGCTGCCCGCTATGCGCATCTCAGTTTTCGCATTGCCGATGAGACCATGGCGCTGATGCGCGCCATGACAGACGCGGGTGAACTGGCGCATTTGACCACCGAACGCGTATGGCAAGAGACGGAAAATGCATTGCGCACCCGTAACCCGCAGGTCTACTTCCAGGTACTGCGGGATTGCGGCGCGCTGGCCGTTTTATTCCCGGAAGTGGACGCGCTGTATGGTGTTCCCGCGCCCGCGAAATGGCATCCGGAAATCGATACGGGCGTGCATACATTGATGACGCTGACAATGGCGGCCATGCTCAGCCCGGACGTGGATGTGCGTTTTGCCACGTTGTGCCACGATCTGGGCAAAGGGTTAACCCCCAAAGAGCTGTGGCCACGACATCATGGTCATGGCCCGGCTGGCGTAAAATTGGTAGAAGGGCTGTGTAAACGGCTTCGCGTTCCTAATGACATCCGCGACCTGGCAAAACTGGTGGCGGAGTTTCACGATCTGATCCACACCTTCCCGATCCTGTTGCCCAAAACTATCGTGAAATTGTTTGATTCTATCGACGCCTGGCGTAAGCCGCACCGCGTCGAGCAAATCGCGCTGACCAGTGAGGCAGATGTGCGCGGTCGTACCGGGTTTGAAGCCAGCGATTATCCGCAGGGGCGTTTATTGCGTGAAGCCTGGGAAGTGGCGCGTGCGGTGCCAACCAAAGCGGTGATTGATGCGGGTTTTAAAGGCGCGGAAGTGCGCGAAGAGCTGACCCGTAGACGGATAGCAGCCCTTGCACACTGGAAAGAGCAGCGTTGCCCTCAGCCGAAAGAGTGAGGGCGCAACGCTTATAAAAAGACCAGATAGACAACCGCAGCGACGATAAAACGGTAAATCGCGAAGGGGATAAACGAGATACGTTTAATCACGTGCAGGAAGGTTTTGATGGCAATCAGCGCCACAATGAACGCTGTAATAAAGCCAACGGCGAACATCGGGATATCACCGGTCGTGAGGAACCCCATACTTTTATAGAGATCCAGCACCGTGGCCCCCATCATCATGGGCACTGCCAGCAGGAACGAAAACTCAGACGCCGCGTAACGGCTTACTCCCATCAACATCCCGCCGGAAATGGTGGCGCCGGAACGGGAGAAGCCCGGCCACAGCGCCAGGCACTGGAAGCAGCCAATCATAAAGGCCTGACGATAGGTAATATCATCAACCCCTTCCGCGCGCGGAACCTTAGGTTTAAGAACTTCTGCGGCAATCAACAGTACACCACCCACCACCAACGCATAGGTCACGGTCAGCGGGTTAAACAGCGACTTGATGGTATCGTGGAAGACCAGCCCGAGCACCACGGCCGGAACCATGCCGAGCAGAATATGCCCCAGTGTCAAGCGGCCTGTACCGGTGCCTTCATGGGGCTGATGACCGAAATGAATACCAATTAAACCAAACAGGCGTCGCCAGAACATCACCACAACCGCCAGAATCGACCCCAGCTGAATCACCACCTCAAAGGTTTTTGCCGTATCGCCCTCAAATCCCAGTAAATGCCCTACGATAATCATATGGCCGGTACTGGAGACCGGCAGAAATTCGGTAAGCCCTTCAACGACACCCAGAATGGCTGCCACCAGCAACGAATGCATATCGCCCATCAAATAAACCCCTAAGAAAGCTATAAAAAACGGCTTACCCCGCAGAGAAGCCGAAAATGCCGTTATCTATGACCTGAATACTAGCGCTTGGTTTAATTATTATGAATTTAAATACTTTCTTTCGGATTTAAGCCACGCTCAATGATCACGCCTACGTTTAGCGCGCGCGCGACCGCGCCTGGTTTGCTGAGTTTGATGCGCACCCACGGCGACTGAAAGCGCGCCAGCAGCAGGTCTGCAACCTCTTCCGCCACACGCTCCACCAGTGCAAAACGCCCGCCTTCAACATGACCGACAATCACATCGGCGATATCGGCATAGCTCAGGCAATCCTTCACATCATCACTTTTAGCGGCTTTGCGGTTATCCCACGCCATTTCGATATCGAACACCAGCTTCTGTTCAATGGTCTGTTCCCAGTCGTAAACACCAATTGTGGTGATAACTGAAAGCTGCTCAATAAATACGATGTCCATTACACCTCGCCTGCTAGTGGGTTACACACTTCTTGCTTCAGGCCGCCGCTTTCCTGGCGATCCGTCAGATTTTGCGCATTCCCTGGATACCACTTTCCGGAATTTATGCGTATTATCCACGGATGCAGAGAATAAAACGACATTTTCACAACGGAACAGCGTTATGAGTGCAATCGCGCCCGGAATGATCTTCCTCGCGTACCTTTGCGGCTCAATTTCCAGCGCAATTCTGGTCTGCCGCATCGCGGGTCTTCCGGACCCACGCGAGAGTGGCTCCGGAAACCCCGGAGCGACCAACGTATTAAGAATTGGCGGCAAAGGAGCAGCCGTAACGGTACTGATTTTTGACGTATTGAAAGGCATGCTGCCGGTCTGGGGCGCATACGCGCTGGGCATCACGCCATTCTGGCTAGGCCTCATCGCGATAGCTGCCTGTCTTGGGCATATCTGGCCCATTTTCTTTAAGTTTCAGGGCGGTAAAGGTGTGGCCACAGCATTTGGCGCCATAGCGCCAATTGGCTGGGATTTAACAGGTGTGATGGCGGGAACCTGGCTGCTGACGGTGCTGCTAAGCGGTTATTCCTCCCTGGGCGCGATTGTCAGTGCGCTGATTGCCCCATTCTATGTCTGGTGGTTCAAACCGCAGTTCACTTTCCCGGTGGCGATGCTGTCGTGCCTGATCCTGCTGCGCCACCACGACAATATTCAGCGCCTGTGGCGACGCCAGGAAACCAAAATCTGGACCCGGCTCAAAAAGAAAAAACGGGAAGAGTAGGAATGTTGCCCGGCGCGCAAATAGCAACCGGGCTGTCATAGATCACGCCGCAGGTAGCTCCGCCAGCGGCCAGCGAGGGCGAACAGTCACGCCAAGCCCGGCGTCATTCCCCACTTTCAGGCGCACCATCCCCGCATAAGCAATCATCGCGCCGTTGTCGGTGCAAAACTCCGGACGCGCATAAAAGACCTCACCGCGACGCTTTTGCATCATCTCCGCCAGTTTTGCGCGCAAGGTCCGGTTGGCGCTCACGCCGCCCGCCATGACAAGGCGCGTAAAGCCGGTTTGATCCAGCGCGCGCTTGCATTTGATCATCAGTGTATCGACCACCGCATCTTCAAACGCACGTGCAATGTCGGCACGGGTTTGCTCATCGTCGCCATTACTTCGAATGGTGTTCGCCGCAAAGGTTTTCAGACCGGAGAAACTGAAATCCAGCCCGGGACGGTCAGTCATCGGGCGCGGGAAAACAAAACGCCCCGCCGTCCCCTGCGATGCGAGTTTTGACAGCATCGGGCCACCTGGATAATCCAGTCCGAGCAGTTTCGCCGTTTTATCAAAGGCTTCGCCTGCCGCATCATCAATCGACTCGCCCAGCAGTTCATAATGGCCAATGCCCGTGACGCTAATCAATTGTGTGTGACCGCCGGAAACCAGCAGAGCGACAAAGGGGAATGCCGGGGGATTATCTTCCAGCATCGGCGCCAGTAGATGCCCTTCCATATGGTGAACAGGGATAGCCGGAACATTCCAGGCAAACGCCAGTGAACGACCGACGGTCGCGCCGACCAGCAGCGCGCCAACCAGCCCCGGACCGGCAGTATAGGCCACCGCATCAATATCTTTTGCGGTTAATCCGGACTCTTTCAGCGCAGCCTGAATCAGCGGCACGGTTTTGCGCACATGGTCGCGGGATGCCAGTTCCGGCACCACTCCGCCGTAATCGGCGTGCAGTTTTACCTGACTATACAGTTGGTTGGCTAAAAGCCCTTGTTGATCGTCATAAATTGCGATGCCGGTTTCATCGCAGGATGTTTCAATGCCCAGTACGCGCATGGCTATTTTTACCTCGTTGCAATACCGCGCAGTGTAGGGCGAATGCGGGTCGATGTAAAACTTTGCTCACCCCAGGTGAGGAGTTCGTGTATACTCCCCACCCTTATGAAAGTCCCTTTCAAAAAGGGCGGAGGTGCTTTACAAAGCAACAGTAGTTGCAGTAAAATTCCGCACCATTTTGAAATAAGCTGGCGTGAACGCCAGCGGCAAACCGATTTAATCAAAGGTGAGAGGCACATGCCGGTAATTAAAGTACGTGAAAACGAGCCGTTCGACGTAGCTCTGCGTCGCTTCAAGCGTTCCTGCGAGAAAGCAGGTGTTCTGGCGGAAGTTCGTCGTCGTGAATTCTATGAAAAACCGACTACCGAACGTAAACGCGCTAAAGCATCCGCTGTGAAACGTCACGCGAAGAAACTGGCTCGCGAAAACGCACGCCGTACTCGTCTGTACTAATCTGTTGAGGGCGCATCGCCCTCAATTGCAGACCGAGTTGTAGTTGTAAGGCCGTGCTTCCGAAAGGAATGCGCGGCTTATTTTCGTTTATAAGCTGACATATTCTACGGACTTCCGGTTGCATCACAGCGACCTGAACGACAACGAATATAAATAAACGGGGCCTATGGCTGGACGAATCCCACGTGTTTTTATCAATGACCTGCTGGCGCGCACCGACATCGTCGATCTCATCGACGCGCGTGTAAAGCTGAAAAAGCAGGGCAAGAACTACCACGCGTGCTGTCCATTCCATAACGAAAAAACCCCCTCTTTCACCGTAAATGGTGAAAAACAGTTTTACCACTGCTTTGGTTGCGGCGCGCACGGTAACGCTCTCGACTTCTTAATGAACTACGACAAGCTCGAGTTCGTCGAAAGCGTCGAAGAACTGGCGGCCATGCACAACCTTGAAGTGCCTTTCGAAGCAGGCAGCGGGCCAAGTCTGATAGAGCGCCATCAACGGCAAACGCTCTATCAACTGATGGACGGCCTGAACGCATTTTATCAGCAATCTCTGACGCAACCTGCCGCTGAACCTGCGCGCCAGTATCTACAAAAGCGTGGTTTGAGCAGCGACATCATTGCGCGGTTCGCTATTGGTTATGCCCCACCCGGCTGGGACAACGTGTTAAAGCGTTTTGGCGGCAACAGCGAGAACCGCCAATCGCTGATCGACGCAGGTATGCTGGTAACAAACGATCAGGGACGCAGTTACGATCGCTTTCGCGAGCGGGTCATGTTCCCCATTCGCGATAAGCGTGGCCGGGTGATTGGTTTTGGCGGGCGTGTATTAGGTAATGATACGCCCAAATACCTGAACTCACCGGAAACCGATATTTTTCATAAAGGCCGCCAGCTGTATGGCCTGTATGAAGCGCAGCAGGATAACGATGAACCGCAGCGACTGTTAGTCGTCGAAGGCTATATGGACGTGGTGGCGCTGGCGCAGTATGGCATCAACTACGCGGTAGCCTCGCTGGGAACGTCGACAACGGCGGATCATATCCAGTTGCTGTTCAGGGTGACGAAAAACGTCATCTGCTGTTACGACGGCGACCGTGCAGGTCGCGATGCCGCATGGCGAGCGCTGGAAACGGCGCTGCCGTATATGAGCGACGGTCGCCAGCTACGTTTTATGTTTTTGCCGGACGGTGAAGATCCGGACACGCTGGTGCGTAAAGAAGGTAAAGAGGCGTTCGAAGCGCGGATGGAGCAGGCTCAGCCGCTCTCCACGTTTCTGTTTAACAGCCTGTTGCCACAGGCAGATTTAACCACGCCGGACGGTACAACGCAGTTGGCCGCGCTGGCGCTGCCGTTAATCAACCAGGTGCCGGGCGAAACATTGCGCATCCAGTTGCGCCAAATGTTGGGTAATAAGATTGGTATTTTCGATGATGCACAGCTTGATCGATTAATGCCAAAACAGGCGGAAAACAGCGTGGTCCGCCCCGCTCCTCAGCTAAAACGCACAACCATGCGTATACTGATAGGGCTATTGATCCAGAACCCGGAGCTGGCGCCAGCGGTGCCTCCACTCACCGGCCTGGATCAATCCAGACTACCTGGGCTTGGCTTATTTGCAGAACTGGTCAACACTTGTTTGTCACAGCCAGGACTGACCACCGGGCAGTTGTTGGAGCATTACCGCGGCACAAAAGAGGCCGCAACCCTTGAAAAACTGTCAATGTGGGACGATATAGCAGATAAGGACATTGCGGAAAAAACGTTCACCGACGCACTCAATCATATGTTTGATTCGATGCTTGAACGGCGACAAGAAGAGTTGATAGCTCGCGATCGCACACACGGTTTAAGCAGCGAAGAACGCCGGGAGCTCTGGCAGTTAAACCAGGAACTGGCGAAAAAGTGAATTCAACGGCTTAAGTGCCGATAATCGTTCGGGTAGATCCCGACAGCCGCGATGAGGGCCAGCGGCAAAAATATAAATACACCCTCGCGTTAAATGTTGGCGGTTTATTTCGCCGACCGACACCAACCCTCATGAATTTAAGTGTGGATACCGTCTTATGGAGCAAAACCCGCAGTCACAGCTGAAGCTTCTTGTCACCCGTGGTAAGGAGCAAGGCTATCTGACCTATGCCGAGGTCAATGACCATCTGCCGGAAGATATCGTCGACTCCGATCAGATCGAAGACATCATCCAAATGATCAACGATATGGGCATCCAGGTGATGGAAGAAGCACCGGATGCCGATGATCTGTTGCTGGCTGAAAACTCCAACAACACCGACGAAGATGCGGAAGAAGCTGCTGCGCAGGTACTTTCCAGCGTTGAGTCTGAAATCGGGCGGACAACCGACCCGGTGCGTATGTACATGCGCGAAATGGGTACCGTTGAACTGCTGACCCGCGAAGGCGAAATCGACATCGCTAAACGTATCGAAGACGGGATTAACCAGGTTCAGTGCTCCGTTGCCGAGTACCCGGAAGCCATTACTTATCTGCTGGAACAATACGACCGCGTTGAAGCAGAGCAAGCGCGTCTGTCTGATCTGATCACCGGTTTCGTCGATCCCAATGCGGAAGAAGACATGGCGCCTACGGCGACCCACGTCGGTTCTGAACTCTCCAGCGAGGAGATGGACGACGATGACGATGATGAAGACGAAGATGACAGCGACGATAACAGCGATGACGATAACAGCATCGACCCGGAGCTGGCGCGCGAGAAATTCGCCGAACTGCGTACCCAGTACGAACTGACCCGCGACACCATCAAAGCAAAAGGCCGCAGCCACGCTGCCGCTCAGGAAGAGATCCTGAAGCTGTCTGAAGTGTTCAAGCAGTTCCGTCTGGTACCGAAACAGTTCGACTACCTGGTTAACAGCATGCGCACCATGATGGATCGCGTGCGTACCCAGGAACGCATCATCATGAAGCTGTGCGTTGAGCAGTGCAAAATGCCGAAGAAGAACTTCATTACGTTGTTCACCGGCAATGAAACCAGCGAAACCTGGTTCAACGCTGCGTTGGCCATGAACAAACCGTGGTCGGAAAAACTGCACGAAGTGACCGAAGAAGTACAACGCGCACTGCTGAAGTTGCAACAGATCGAAGAAGAAACCGGCCTGACCATCGAGCAGGTTAAAGACATCAACCGTCGCATGTCCATCGGCGAAGCGAAAGCCCGCCGTGCGAAGAAAGAGATGGTAGAAGCGAACCTGCGTCTGGTTATCTCTATCGCCAAGAAATACACCAACCGCGGTCTGCAGTTCCTCGATCTGATTCAGGAAGGCAACATCGGTCTGATGAAAGCGGTAGACAAGTTTGAATACCGCCGCGGCTATAAGTTCTCCACCTATGCAACCTGGTGGATCCGTCAGGCGATCACCCGCTCTATCGCGGATCAGGCGCGTACCATCCGTATTCCGGTGCATATGATTGAGACCATCAACAAGCTCAACCGTATCTCCCGCCAGATGCTGCAGGAAATGGGGCGTGAACCGACGCCGGAAGAGCTGGCTGAGCGCATGCTGATGCCGGAAGACAAAATCCGCAAAGTGCTCAAAATCGCCAAAGAGCCTATCTCCATGGAAACACCGATTGGTGATGATGAAGATTCGCATCTGGGCGATTTCATTGAGGATACCACCCTCGAGCTGCCGCTGGATTCTGCCACGACTGAGAGCCTGCGCGCTGCCACGCACGATGTTCTGGCTGGCCTGACCGCCCGTGAAGCGAAAGTCCTGCGTATGCGCTTTGGTATTGACATGAATACCGACCACACGCTGGAAGAAGTGGGTAAACAGTTTGACGTTACCCGCGAACGTATTCGTCAGATCGAAGCGAAGGCGCTGCGCAAACTGCGCCACCCGAGCCGTTCTGAAGTGCTGCGTAGCTTCCTCGACGATTAAGTTGTTATGCCGTAATGCTAAAAGGCTTCCAGCGATGGAAGCCTTTTTTGTTTCCTATCCAACGCATTAAAGTCCTCGCGTGACCAGTGCCTCATCCAGTTCCCGGTAAGATTGCACCAATTTATCCAGCGTTGCGCGGTTGAGCCCGCTGGGGTTCGGCAACACCCAAACCTGCGTGACGCCAATGGTAATAGCCTGTTTGCCCCAGGGCGCGCCGCGCACGCTGAATGCCTGCTCAAAGGCATTTTTACCGAGGATCGCTAACGCAGCGGGTTGGTAATCTTCGATCTTCTTGATCAGTTCCCTGCCACCGTTACGCAGTTCATGAAGATCCACTTCGCTTGCCTGCACGGTCGGGCGTTCGACCAGCATGGTGATACCACAGCGAGTATCAAGCAGATGCCGTTCATCTTCCGGACGCAACAAGGTATCAGTAAAGCCCGCCTGGTGGATCACTTTCCAGAAGCGATTCCCCGGGTGAGCAAAGTGAAAACCCGTATGGGCGGAAGACTTGCCAGGGTTGATACCGCAAAACACCACCCGCAACCCCGGCTCCAGAATATCGTGGATCATACCCACCTCCTGATGAATGCCGTAAAAGCCAGTATAAGAGATTGAAAATAGGTTGTTTATAAAAACATCAGCCAGGCGATTCCCGCTGGATTGCGTGGGTAAGTTACTTTATAATTCCCCGCCACGGCCCCTTAGCTCAGTGGTTAGAGCAGGCGACTCATAATCGCTTGGTCGCTGGTTCAAGTCCAGCAGGGGCCACCAAATTTTCTAATTACCTTCAATAAGTTACCTGCACTTTCTTAATGTAATTTGTTTTACCTTTTCCTCGAATGTCTCAAAAGTGTCTCACCGTCATAACGGTGCTAAAGATTTACGATTTGTTTTTCACTGGCGCTTTACCTGTCGTAAATGGAAATTTATACAAAACTCAATGCTTGCGCCGAAGTGATTTCAGCACATCATAAATCTTCGCCGGTTTCCCCTCTCCGATCTTGTTGCCCACCCTCACCGTAAGAACGATAAACGCCCCGCGTTATAGAAGAAAAATATAAGCAAAAAAGCCTGTCAAATTATAGCCCTGCAGATTTGCTATTTACGGGTCCAACTCCTAATCTTCCATCATCGGGACAGTTGACGATGTACTGGACCAGGCGAGTACAGACGTGAAGATAGCTGTTCAGAATGGGGAGATGATGCCGTGAATTTCCAACCCAGATATGCAAGTAGCGAGTCTCCGGATCCGGTTCAGGCAGTGGCCGAGTTTGCTGAACAGATCGGTCACGACGAAATCGAAACTGTTATTTTCTTCTGCTCTCCGGATTATGATCTGGAGGCTCTAGGCCGGGCGTTAAAAAGCACCTTCTCCTGTCCCTGCATCGGTTGTACTTCCTCAGGTCACATTGGCACAGAAGGTTTCCAGCACTCCGGGCTACTGGGGCTTGGATTAGGCGGTGGTTTTCGCGCCCGCACTTTTATCATCCACCCGCTGATTGAATACACCGCCGTCATCACCGACATTGCCGAAACCATTCGTCGCGACAGTCAGGAGAGACCCAACCTGCACCGTTTCGGCCTGCTGCTGGTCGATGGTCTTTCGATGGCCGAAGAACGTCTTGTCGCGAACCTGTATCAGCAGATAGGCAATGTTCCTATCGTGGGGGGATCCGCAGGCGACGATTTACGTTTCGAAAAAAGCTACGTCTATGATGGCAACGGGCATTTCGTCTCTGATGCCGCCGTTTTTGCCGTTATCGAAACCAGCTCTCCGGTCGCCACCTTTAAGATCCAGCATTTCGAACCCAGCGACGTGGAACTGGTTATCACCGAGGCCGATGCCGAGAAACGGCTTATTCTCGAGATCAACGGCGAACCTGCCGCACAGGTGTATGCGGAGTCTCTTGGCCTGACTGTCGATGAATTAACACCAACGGTCTTCTCCCGAAACCCACTGGTTCTCTCTTTCGGCGACGAGCCTTACGTTCGTTCGATCCAGAAAATGAACGCGGACCTCTCTCTTACTTGTTATTGCGCCATTGAAGAAGGGTTGATCGTGTCGATCGGCATTGCCGAAGATCCCATTCAGACCTTTAGCCAGGCCTTTGACAGAGTGCGTGAAACCATCCCGGATCCCGCTGTCATCATCGGCTGTGATTGCATCCTGCGCCGTCTCCAGTTCGAAAAAGAGGGGCTTGAGCAACAGATCGGCGAAATTATGGTGCAGAACAGGGTGGTGGGGTTCTCAACTTACGGCGAGCAATATAACGGGCTGCATGTAAACCAGACATTTACAGGTGTTGCCATTGGAGGTTAATCACTATGTCCGCCTTTCCCGAAGCCTCCCCAACCGGCCTTTCTCTCGCGGATTATGAGCGCAAGCTCATCGCTCGGGACAAGACCATCGACGTCCTGAAACGCCGCATCGCACAAGAAGCCCGACACAGCCACGCCACGCCGTTCGCCATTCTGGAGCAGAATGTGGGGCTGGAAAAAGTGGTCGCCCGTAAGACAATGGAGCTGGAAAACGAGCGACACGAACTGGAAAAAGCGCTGGCTGAGTTGCGCATTACCCAAACGCAGCTGCTTCAGGCGCAAAAAATGGAGTCTATCGGCCAACTTGCCGCCGGTATCGCCCATGAAATCAACACGCCGACCCAGTATGTCTCTGACAACGTCGGCTTTGTTAAAAGTGCGAATGCTACGCTGTTAACGCTGCTTGATGCGGCTCTTGCGCTGGCCGATGTCGCGCGTGGGAAACTGGCCGATGAGCCTGCCATGGCGGAATTTGACGCGACGCTCAAGCGCACGAAGTTAGACTTTTTGCGCCGCCAGATCCCAGGTGCGCTGGACGAATCACTCGAAGGCCTTGGCCATATCGCCAGAATCGTCGCCGCCATGAAAGAGTTCTCACACCCTTCGCAAAATGTGAAGGAGCGGGTGGATATACGCGAAATCATCAATACCACGGTGACTGTGGCCCGCAACGAATGGAAGTACGTGGCCGATCTTGAAACCCATTTCAGCGACGATTTACCCCAGCTACCTTGCCTGCGCGATATGGTGGGCCAGGCTATCCTCAACCTGGTGGTTAACGCCGCGCATGCTATTGCGGACACGCTGAAGGAAGGCATCAAAGAGAAAGGCCGCATCACCATTTCTGCGCAACAGAACGGTGATTATCTGGAAATCCGCGTCAACGACGATGGCAGTGGTATCCCGGCGGCGATCCGCGACCGCATTTTCGATCCCTTCTTTACCACTAAGGCCGTGGGAAAAGGAACAGGGCAAGGGCTGGCGATTGTGTACTCAACGGTGGTAGACAAACACGATGGACAGATCCGTTGCGAGTCGCAAGAGGGCGTCGGCTCAACGTTTATCCTGCAGTTTCCGCTACGCAGCAGCAAGGAGGATGATCCGGCATGCAAGTGATGTTCGTGGATGACGAAAGCAGGGTGCTGTCAGGTATTGAGCGGGCCATCATGATGCACGATGCCGACTGGGAGAGTCGCTTCGCCACCAGCGGCCCTGAGGCGCTGGCAATGCTGGAAGAGACGCCGGCGGACGTGGTGGTGTCCGATATGCGCATGCCTTTTATGGACGGCGCAGAATTACTGGCCCAGGTGCGCGATCGCTGGCCTGGCACAATACGCATTATCCTCTCCGGTTACTCCGAACCTGATGCCACCCGGCGAATGCTGGACGTCGCGCACCGATTTGTGGCCAAACCCTGCGACAGTGCAGCGTTGTTCACGATGATCGGCAGTGCCCTGGCGTTACGCGATATGTTTAAAGATCCTGCCGTGCTCGGGATTATCGGGCGTATTAACCAGTTGCCCGCCTCACCTAAAGTGTTTACCGAAGTCTGCCAGCTCATCGCCCGCCCCGACAGTGATACCCGGCAGATCGCAGAACGCCTGGCCAGCGA
This sequence comes from Kosakonia oryzendophytica, assembly GCF_900094925.1. Classification (GTDB taxonomy): domain Bacteria; phylum Pseudomonadota; class Gammaproteobacteria; order Enterobacterales; family Enterobacteriaceae; genus Kosakonia; species Kosakonia oryzendophytica. The sequence continues at coordinate 23,199 of NZ_FMAY01000015.1, forward strand.
CCCTGCGCTAAGCGCCAAAATCATGCAGCTTGCCAATTCAGCATGGTTCAGCCGGGGAGGGAAAATTCATGATATTGGCAGCGCCATTACCCATCTGGGGCTGGAACAAGTAAAGCTGCTGGTGCTGGCCTCCCAGTTTTTTGCCGATGCGAAAGCCGATCCGTACGTTGAACAACTGCAACACCGCGCCCTTCTCGCCTCCAAACTGGCTGAGCGTATCGCCGGGCATCAGGGGCTGGAACCTACCGCTGCGCTGTTGGCCAATATTGCATTGCTGATCCCGGAAATGCGTGAGGACGGCGGCGAATCCCCTCTCGCGCGCGACAATATTCCCCTGCGTTCCGCTGTGGGCGCTTATCTGCTGGCGCTATGGGGCTTACCCATGGACATTGTGGAGATTGTGGCGGGCCACGCTCAGCCTTCCCGTTCCACAAACGGTGTTTTTGACGCGCTCGGTATCGTGCACGTCGCGGTCGCGCTGGCCAATCACACCCTGCCGGATCGGGATTATCTCGAACAGACAGGCATGCTGAACCAGCTACCTTTATGGCAGCAAATGCTTGCCACCCTACAGGACACTCCTCATGACTGATACCGCCTTACCCCGGGTGCTGTGCGTCGACGATGAACCCAATGTACTCGCAGCGATAGAACGAAACCTGTTTGGTGAATTTGACGTGGTCGTCGCACCGAGTGGGGAAGCGGGACTGGATGCGATTCGCTGGGGAGAACCTTTTGCTGTGATCATGTCGGACATGCGCATGCCCAACATGGACGGGGCGACCTTTCTGGCCAAAGCGCGGGAGCTTTCTCCCGATAGCGTGCGGCTCCTCCTCACCGGGCAAGCCGATGTCACATCCTCCATTGCGGCCATCAACAAAGGGGCTATTTTCCGCTACCTGTGTAAACCCTGCCCGAAAGAGGAATTGATTGCGACGCTCAACGACGCTGTTCGTCAGTATCGTCTCGTCCGTGCAGAAAAAGAGTTGCTGGCCACCACCCTCACCGCCTCGGTGAAAACGCTGACGGAAGTGCTCGCCATGGTAGCGCCCTGGGCGTTCCAGCGAGCAGCCTTCGCCCAATCCTGCGTCCGTCACGCATTGCCAAAACTGGAGTGGCACGATGAGTGGATATACACTATCGCCGCCTCATTGAGTCAAATCGGTTGCGTCGGCATTCCCGCCGACATCGTGCAAGCCGACGCAGCCCAGCGCAAACTCTCGGAAGAAGAGAGGAAACTGTTGGTGGGGCATCCGGAAGTTGCCGCCCGTCTGGTTGGAAATATCCCGCGTCTTGAACTGGTGGCTGAAATCATTCGTCATCAGGCGAAAGAGCCTGCACCCAATGTGCCCCTCGAAGTGTTGCGCGGTTCGCATTTACTGCGTGCAGCCCTTGAACTGGAACGCCATGCCGCACGCGGATGGAGTCTGGAGCGTCCCTGGGAGATCCTGCGCGCCGCAAGCCCCGCGTTGCCGGACTATATCATTAAATCCCTTTCGGATTTCCGCACCAATGTCACCGGCGTACGCTCTGCGCGAATTCGTGAACTGATGCCTGGCTGGGTGGTGGATGAAGATATCCGCACCACGAACGGTTTGATGGTGCTGACGAAAGGGCATGAACTTACCGACACCGCTATCTCTGCCCTTCAGCGGCTGCTAAGTGCAGAGGCCATTAAAGAGCCGATACGGGTACGCGGGCTGCCTGACAGCACAACGCCTGGTTAATGTTATGCCGCGTCCGGCAGATAAGGGTGAGGTCTTATCGGCAGCAGAAAACGTTCCGCTGCGCGGTAATTATCTGCTTTGCCATAACGCAACTTTTTACGCATTTCGCATGGAAAAGAGGCCGTAAACGCAATTTTCACAGAAAGACTACGCATTGAAAGGGGGCGCATGTAATATGGAGCCGGACGATTGCGAGCTTCATAGTCGTGGTCCAGATCTGATGAACAACTCCCATTAACAGACTCATTACGCGCTTTGACGAAACGCCATGAACAAACCTATAAAACGGCTTGAAATCATCAAATACGCCATTGAACTGGAGGATGACGGGATCATCCATAGTCAGCTTCCCTTACTCAAAGCGGAAGTCACGGACCCGGAATTAGCCTTCATTGTCCAGGCGCTTGAAGCGAAAAACTACAGTGATGCGATGCGTGTTATCACGGAGTGGCTGCAGAATCAGCGCTCGGTGGTCGCCTGGTCAGATCCGCAGGTATCCGCCAGCAAACTGGAGCTGAAAGCCCTGGAAGAACAATTGCGGGAGCTGATTGATAAACGTAACGCCCGCATCCAGTTGCTGGATGAGTTCAACGACCTGTACATGACCCGCCTTGGGCCACTGATGTCGCAGATCCTGAACTTGCGCAAAACCCTCGCCGAAGCCGCCGTCCGCCGCCAGGAAGCCGAAGCGCGCCGCCGTGAAGCGGATTATCAGCGTTGCCAGAAATACCTGTCGCAGGCGGTCAATGTTCTGGTGATGCTGACTCAGCGTTGGGAAAGTATGCCGCCTCACTCCATACAAGCCGCTGAAGCGCGTAAACATTTACAGCAGCAAAACGACCTGATTGCCTCTCTGCTGGCCGAAGCGCTGGAGCTGGAAAGCGGCCTCACGCGTGAAGACGAACCGACTCGCCATGCCCGTGACGAGGCACGCCAGGAGTACGAAAACCATCAGGAACAGCAGCACGATGCCGAAAAACGCTTCAGTTTTGAACAAAAAATGACGGAAGACGAGCGCACTGAGCTGAAACGGCTGTGGCGTCAGGCGAGTAAACTCTGCCACCCGGATCTGGTGGATAATGAGCTGAAAAACGAGGCCCATGGCATGATGGTGCAGCTGAACCAGGCGCGCGAGCGTGGCGACCTGAGCGCCATTCGCTCTTTGCTGACCCGTCTGCAACAAGGCTTAGACCCCATGATGGCCAGCGATCGTTTAAACGATCTGCAACGTTTACGTCAGCGTATCGTCGAGGTGAAACAACATATCGCAACGCTGATTGAGGAACTCGCCGCGTTGGAAAAAGAGGAGACCTGGCAACTGGTGTCAACACTCGGCGATCAGGAAACCTACTTCCGCCAGCAGGAAAAAGCACTGACAGAATTGCGTCAGACGCTGGAGCAGCAAGTCAGCGAGGCGGAGTACGACGAAGTCGCCTGAAAGCAGTAAGCCCGGTCACCCACCGGGCCTGCTCGCTACTTTTTGTGCCAGTACGCCTGCGCACGCACCAATTGCTGATCGATACCGTTACCCTCAAAGCGGCCCATCAGTGATTTCACCGCATCGCCCTCCCCGGTCAGCCAGATAAAATAATCTTCATCCGGTACCGCCAGGGCCGCCAGCTTGTCAGCCACCGCCTGCGGGTTATGGCCAATCACCCACTGGATATCAAAACCGCTCAGATGCGCCAGGTAGTCCTGATACGCAGCATTATCAATCGTGACCACCGCCATGACGTTCGGGCGCGCAGCAAGCTGGCTTATCCCTTCCAGGCGACGGCGCAGCGCTGGCATGCCGGACTCATCACACACATAGAGCTGCCAGGCATAATCTTCCGGCACAACCAGCGAACCGCGCGGTCCGCCAATGGTCAGCTTATCGCCAACCTGTGCCTTTAGCGCCCACTGGCTCGCCACTCCGCCATCATGGATATAGAAATCCAGCAGCAGCTCATGACGCCCGGCATCATACAGCGGTGTATAGTCGCGGGAAGCCGGACGCGGCCCGTCGCCCCAGACAATCCCTTCATCTGTCACAACTGGTGGCACAAACGATGTGCCCGGCTGCGGGAAAAAAACTTTGGTGTGATCGTCAAATCCGCGGGAGGAAAACCCCTCCAGTTGCTCGCCGCCCAGCACCACACGCTGGAAGCCAACGCCCGGGCGCTCTACGCGCAGTACAGTTAATTCACGAAAGCGCAGCGCATTGCGTACGCGCTGCGGATAACGCTGTGGGTTGGTAGTCATAGTCGGCCTTCGTAGCGTTGAATACGATATATCTAAATATTGTGCAAATGATAATGATTGTTGATTAGAAAGAAGGCAAGCGCTTTTTATGATATAGACAAGACAAAGCGCACAGTTCGTTAAAGTGTAAAATAATTACTATATTTATCAGTATATTAAGAAAAATAAAGGTTTTAAAGATTGTCTGAAAAGTAATTTTAGATATAAATTAGATATATCAAATAACAGGAGAGGTGTATGCGGCATCATCACGGTAACAGTAACGAGGGGCACCACCACGGTGGCGGCCGCCGCCAGCGCTTTTTTGGTCATGGCGAATTGCGGTTGGTTATTTTGCACCTGCTGGCGCACAACGCCAGCCACGGTTATGAGTTGATTAAAGAGATTGAAACCCTGACGCAAGGCAACTACACGCCAAGCGCTGGTGTTATCTATCCAACACTGGATTTTTTGCAGGATCAGCAGTTGATTGCCATCAGTGATGAAGAGAGCGGGCGCCGGAAAATAGCCATTACCGCAGAGGGGCTGCGCTGGCTGGAGGAAAATCAGACGCAACTGGCGCAAATTCAGGCGCGCATTAAAGCCCGTAATGTAGGCTATCAGTTACGCCGAGACCCACAGATGAAACGCGCGCTGGAGAATTTCAAAGCGGTACTGGATTTACGCGTCAATCAGGGGGAACTCAGCGCCACGCAGCTAAAGCAGATCATCGGCATTATCGACCGCGCAGCGCTGGATATTTCACAACTGGATTAAGCCGACGCGGGCATATCGCGCAGACGGAACACCTGTACCAGCTCATGCAGGTGCAGCGCCTGTTCATTTAGCGCTGCCGCCGCCGCAACAGACTCTTCCACCAGGCTGGAGTTCTGCTGGGTGGTGGAGTCAATCAGCCCGATGGCGCTGTTGATCTGCGAAATGCCGTCGGTTTGCTCCCGGCTTGCCTGGCCAATCTCACGCAGGATCACATCCATCTCTTCAACGTTCGTCACCATACCGTTAATCAGCGCACTGGCTTTTTCCACCAGCGACATCCCCTCGCGGGTCTGGCTGGCTGAACTTTCGATCAGATGACGGATCTCGTTCGCCGATGAAGCGCTTTTCTGCGCCAGTTGACGGACTTCGCCTGCCACTACCGCAAAGCCACGGCCATGCTCACCGGCCCGTGCGGCTTCTACCGCGGCGTTAAGTGCAAGGATATTGGTCTGGAACGCAATGGAATCGATCAGGTTGATAATGTCGGACATGCGGTTAGACGTGTCGTTAATGACGCGCATTTTTTCCGTCACCTGCTTCATCATCTCGCCATTGTTTTTCACTACCGTTGCCGCACCCGCAGAGAGCTGCGACGCTTCCGATGTATGATCGGCGGTGTTTTTCACCGTTGCCGTGATCTGTTCCATCGAGGCGGCCGTTTGCTCAACGGAGCTGGCCTGTTCTTCGGTTCTTGCCGCCAGATCCTGGTTACCCGCTACGATCTGCGCTGCTGCGCTGGAAATGCTTTCAGAGCCGTTTTGCACCTGGTGGACAATCTCAACCAGGCGGTTTTTCATTTCCATCAAGGCATGCAGAAGGATACCGGTTTCGTCGCGATGACGAACATCAATGGTGCGGGTTAAATCACCATCGGCAATCGCTTCGGCAAAAACGACCGCTTCACCCAACGGGCGGGTGATCATGCGCACGATATACCAGCCCATCAGGCTTCCCATACCAATGCTGAATACCGCAAGCAGGATCAGCATTAAGCGGTTGGTGCTGAAGTCATTTTGTACCTGAGCGCCTGCCGTGCGTATCTGTTTGTCCTGTATAGCAATCAATGCCATCACTTTCTCTTTATAGGCGTTTTGAATCCTGACCGTGTTGGTCATCATCTCTTCAATCGCCGCCGCACGGTCGTTTTTCTTCACCGCATCAAGGATGCGGAAGCGGGAATCAAGATACTGCTGGCGTACGGTGCGGATATCAGAAAGAACTTTTTGTGATTCGCGGTCCGGCAGGTTTTTCGACAGGTCTTCAAGGAGGGAGGTAACGTGACTGCTGATGTCGGCGAGCTGTTTCTGCGTTTCCGTCGTCCATCTGCCATCATTGTCGAGCAACATCATTTGCTGGGTGTTCACGAAGGCATTGAAATTATCGATCAAATCGTTCGCTTTGACAGTGGTGGGATAGTCATTATGAACAATCTCTTGCATGCCATTATTTGCACGATTCAGGCTGAGTAGTGAAAGGCAGGAACTTACTACCATCAACACAATAAAAAAGCCGAATGCCAGAAATAATTTCGTGCCGATTTTTACGTCATGTAAAAACATATATTCTCCATGGGATTGATTATTTTGCTGAGGAAAGCGCGTGCCCCTAATCGAAAAGGCGAGCTTAAGTCCCTGGTGCGTTTAAAAAGAAAGCAACCACCTAACGTTATCGGTAACCGAAACGCTAACTTTATGAGTTTGATCGTTTTTTTAATTACTTATTGAATAAACCGATAGTTACAGGCGATTAATCCCATTGCATCGATCGTTATATGTACGGAAAAATTGATAAGAACAATGTATTTACTACAACTTAACCGGATTTAATTAATAATTAAGTTACAGTCTTTGATGTTTATTAATGCTTCACAATTCCAATTATATTTAATAATAATTTAACAAAGGAAGAATAATACTATTACATAATAAAACGCACTTTTATTATGGTTATAGACAAAAAAACCACCAGAATATCTCCTGGTGGTTTTTAATTCGCTTAGAGGGGTTAATGCAATACAGAAACGGCATCCTGTAAACGCCCGGCGCGATGCTGCACCATCGCCGACACCGTCGCACTCTCTTCAACTAACCCGGCGTTCTGTTGGGTAATGGCATCCAGTTCAGAGACCGCGCGCGTCAGCTCGGAAAGCCCCGCTGCCTGCTCGGATGCCGACTGGCTGATTTGCCCAATCAGAGCCGTCACGTTCTGCACCTGATTAACAATATCATCCATGGTCTGGCCTGCGGCATGCACCTGCTCGTAGCCAGACTGTACTTTGCTGGCGCTGGCGTCGATAAGCTTGCGAATATCATTGGCCGCATTGGCACTGCGGCTGGCCAGGTGGCGAACCTCCCCGGCGACAACAGCAAACCCTTTGCCCTGCTCCCCGGCGCGGGCAGCTTCAACTGCCGCGTTCAATGCCAGGATATTGGTCTGGAAAGCGATGTCATTAATCAGCGCGGTAATTGAACCAATGCGCTGCGTACTGTTGGCAATCTCATCCATGGTTTTCACCACCGTTTCCATCACTTTTCCGCCGTGCGACGCCGCACTGCTAGCGGAGCTGGAGAGTTGGTCCGCTGCCGACGCGGTTTGCGAACTGGTCTGCACCGATGCAGCCATCTGGCTCATGGTCGCTACGGTTTGCTGAACGTTGTCGACCGTCGCGCGGGTACGCGCATTGAGATCATCGTTACCTTTGGCCAGCGTTTCACTGCCTTTACGCACGCTGTTGACCTGGCTGGAGACATCGTGGATCAACCAGCGACACATTAACCCCAGTTGCCCGACCGCACGTAGCGCAAGCCCCAATTCATCACTACGGTTGAGCGGTTGTACACTGTTACGCTCCCCGGTTGCAACGCTCAGCGCCTGGCGAGCAACGTTTTCCGCCGGTCGAACGATTTGCCACTCAAACGCCATCCCGCCTGCCAGCATCGCCAGTGTACTGACCATCAATGCCAGTGCGCTGCTATCCGCCAGCCACAACCCCATCAGTTGTGCAACCCAGGCGCACACCATCACGCTCCGGGCACGCCAGCGAAGCGGCATGGCGCGCAGGTTTCCCCACCACCCTTTGCTTACCACCAGCCCCTTATGGATCCGCTTATTACAGCGTCCTTCATTTAACGCGTTGTACAGTGGTTCAACGGCGGCAATCTCATCGTCCGTCGCGCGGGTGCGAATCGACATGTACCCGGTAAGTTGCCCATCACGCACCATCGGGATCGCGTTGGCGCGCACCCAATAATGGTCGCCATTTTTACGTCGGTTTTTAACAATTCCGCTCCAGGGTTCTCCCTGTTTGAGCGTATACCACATATCGGCAAACGCGGCTTTGGGCATATCCGGGTGACGAACCAGATTGTGCGGCTGGCCCTGTAACGCTTCCAGAGGGTATCCGCTGGCCTGGACAAACGCATCATTTGCGTGGGTGATGTAACTGTGCACGTCGGTTGTTGACATAAGAGTGATGTCGTCATCCAGCGGAAAAAGTCGCTGACTAACATAAAGCGGAGAAGGCATGATGGCATCCTTGGCAGGTTATATGTCTGTTAAAAATTATTGCGAATGTTATTTCGGCGATAATGGATTTATCTTTAGTTGTTAAATTTGATTTAGATCGCAATTCACGCTAAAACCGCATTTTTTGTATGCCCTGTAACTCGCTGATTTTAATAATTTCAGTATGAAATCACGTAATAACCCTAAACGGTCATGCTCCGTTATTGGGCACTCTTTGCACCACCATGGCGCATAATCCGCATAAAACCGTTGCCATCGTTCAAATTTTAATCACGAAGATAGCGATATTTCAACGAAACGGGACGATTAAATCTTGCACAACCCCCTGTTGCCCTGGCGTTTATCCCGATTTTTGTAACACAAGCCGAAGTGGCGTAATCCCTGCAATACTTAAATCGGTATCATGTGATACGCGAGCCCCTGGAGCACATTTTGAACAGGTTACCTTCCAGCGCATCGGCTTTAGCGTGCAGCGCTCACGCATTAAATCTCATTGAGAAGCGAACGCTTGATCATGAGGAGATGAAAGCATTAAACCGAGAGGTGGTGGACTACTTTAAAGAGCATGTTAATCCGGGGTTTTTAGAGTATCGAAAATCTGTTACCGCCGGCGGGGATTACGGAGCCGTAGAATGGCAAGCGAGCAGTTTGAATACGCTTGTCGACACCCAGGGACAGGAGTACTTAGATTGCCTGGGTGGTTTTGGAATATTCAATGTGGGGCACCGTAATCCAGTTGTGGTTTCCGCCGTACAGAATCAACTCGCCAAACAACCTCTGCATAGCCAGGAACTTCTCGACCCGCTACGGGCGATGCTGGCAAAAACGCTGGCGGCGCTCGCCCCTGGCAAACTGAAATACAGCTTCTTTAGCAACAGCGGGACGGAGTCCGTCGAAGCTGCGTTAAAACTTGCCAAAGCGTACCAATCGCCGCGCGGCAAATTTACCTTTGTCGCCACTAGCGGCGCGTTCCACGGCAAGTCGTTAGGGGCGCTCTCTGCGACAGCGAAATCGACCTTCCGCAAACCCTTTATGCCGCTGCTGCCGGGCTTCCGTCATGTCCCCTTCGGCGATATTGAGGCCATGCGCACGTTACTGAGCGAATGCCATAAAACGGGCGATGATGTTGCTGCCGTGATCCTGGAACCCATTCAGGGCGAAGGTGGGGTAATTCTGCCGCCACAAGGCTATCTGCCTGCGGTGCGTAAACTGTGCGACGAATTTGGCGCACTGCTTATCTTTGATGAAGTGCAAACCGGTATGGGACGTACCGGCAAAATGTTCGCCTGCGAGCATGAAAACGTGCAGCCGGACATTCTGTGCCTCGCCAAAGCGCTGGGCGGCGGTGTGATGCCGATTGGCGCGACCATCGCCACGCAGGAGGTATTCTCCGTTCTGTTTGATAACCCCTTCCTGCATACCACCACCTTTGGCGGTAACCCGCTGGCCTGTGCGGCTGCGCTGGCAACCATCAATGTGCTGCTGGAAGAGAACCTGCCTGCGCAGGCTGAACAGAAAGGCGACGTCCTGCTGGATGGCTTCAGGGCGCTGGGACGCAAATATCCCAATCTGGTGCAGGATGCGCGCGGTCGCGGGATGCTGATGGCGATCGAGTTTGTGGATAATGAAACGGGCTACAACTTTGCCAGTGAGATGTTCCGCCAGCGGGTACTGGTTGCCGGGACGCTCAATAACGCGAAAACCATTCGCATAGAACCGCCGCTGACGCTAACAATGGAACAGTGTGAGCAGGTGCTGAAAGCCGCGGGTAACGCGCTGGAAGCACTGCGGGTCGCCGTCGAACAAGCGTAATCGTTCCCCCTCTCCCGGTGGGGAGGGGGAACCCCATCAGGCTGGCATCACGCCAATAAAGCTGCGTTTTTTACGCGGCTCAGACATCAGTTCCTCCAGTTTTTCCACACAGGCCAGATAATGCGGCGTCTTCTTATGGGCAAGCACGGCGGCATCATCCTGATAAGCCTCATAAATGAAAAAGCGGGTTTTCACTTTTGGATCCTGCAAAACATCGAAACGCAGATTCCCCGGTTCACGGATGGCGCCTTCATGGTTAGCGCGAAACACCTGCAAAAACTCCTCCACGCGATCGGGTTTAATGTTGATCTCCACCAGCGTTACATTCATGGTTGCTCTCCTTGTTTTTCTTCCAGCCAGAACTGGTACGCCTCGTGGGCGCGCATATTTTCGTGCACCACTTTTTTCACCGCTTTTAGCATTGCCAGCGGCGCGCTGGATTGAAAGATATTTCTCCCCATGTCCACGCCGGACGCGCCCTGATCGATGGCGCGGAAACACATCTCCAGCGCCTGCTGCTCTGGCAGCTTTTTCCCCCCCGCGATGACAATCGGCACCGGGCAGCTCGCGGTGACTTTCTCAAACCCCTGCTCCACAAAATAGGTCTTCACAAACTGAGCCCCCATCTCGGCAGCGATTCGACTGGCAAGGGCAAAATAGCGGGCATCACGGGTCATCTCTTTGCCAACCCCGGTGACGGCAAGTGTTGGAATACCGTAGCGATTACCCGCGTCCACCAGCGTGATGATATTGCTGATTGATTGATGCTCATACTCGCTGCCAATGTAGACTTGCGCAGCAACAGCACAGACATTCAAACGCAGAGCATCCTCCATGGCCACCGCCACACACTCGCGGGATAGCTCCGCAAGGATCGAGTTACCGCCCGACGCGCGCAATACCACCGGTTTATTGGTCGCGGGCGGCACCACGCTGCGCAAAATACCGCGCGTACACATCAGCACATCGGTTTCACCAAACAACGGCGCAATAGACAAATCAATGCGCTCAAGCCCGGTGGTCGGCCCCTGGAAATAGCCATGATCGAATGCGAGCATGACCGTGCGATTGCTTGTCGGGTTAAATATCCGCGCCAGCCGCGACTGCATCCCCCAGTCCAGCGCCCCACACCCTTTCAACGCAAAAGGGACGTTATGTTGCGGTGTGTCGAGGCCAAAATCTTTACCGTCTTTGATGTCATCTAAATCCGCCATCATCTCCCCCGCCAGAAGCTGTGATTGAGTCATTGATTTTGTGATTGAAGATTGTTCAAAAGCGTAGGCGGTGAACTATATTTACGACCGTACGAGGATCACAGTTTTATCTCTGATGCCGCGCGAGGGGGAAAAACCCATGAGTTATCTATTAGCGTTAGATGCAGGAACCGGCAGCATTCGTGCGGTGATCTTCGACTTATCCGGGCGGCAGGTAGCGGTGGGTCAGGCCGAGTGGAAACACTTGAGCCTCGAAAATGTGCCCGGCTCAATGGAGTTCGATCTCCACGCCAACTGGCAGCTCGCCTGCCAGTGCATCCGACAGGCACTGGCAAAAGCCAGCCTGCGCGGAGAAGATATCCAGTCTATCGCCTGCTGCTCTATGCGCGAAGGCATTGTGCTCTACGATCGCAATGGCGAAGCGCTCTGGGCCTGCGCCAACGTTGATGCCCGCGCCAGTCGGGAAGTCGCTGAACTGAAAGAGATCCACGACGATCACTTCGAAGCCGAAGTCTATGAAGTTTCCGGTCAGACGCTGGCACTCAGCGCCATGCCGCGCTTGCTCTGGCTGGCGCATAACCGTCCGGATATCTACCGCAATGCCGCCACCATTTCGATGATCAGCGACTGGCTGGCCTCCCGCCTTTCCGGCTGGCTGGCGGTTGATCCTTCCAACGCCGGTACCACTGGCTTGCTTGATCTGTTTACCCGCGACTGGCGTCCAGAACTGCTGGATATCGCCGGGCTGCGCGCGGATTTTCTCTCTCCGGTAAAAGAAACCGGCAGCCTGCTTGGCGAGGTAACGCACGAGGCGGCGCAGGAGAGCGGCCTGCGCGAAGGCACGCCGGTAGTCATGGGTGGTGGCGATGTACAACTGGGTTGCCTCGGCCTTGGCGTGGTACAGGCCGGACAGGCCGCCGTGCTGGGCGGAACATTCTGGCAGCAAGTGGTGAATTTGCCGCAGGTGCGTGTCGACCCGGAGATGAATATTCGTGTGAATCCGCATGTGATTCCCGGTATGGCGCAGGCAGAATCGATCAGCTTCTTCACCGGCTTGACCATGCGCTGGTTCCGCGATGCCTTCTGTGCAGAAGAAAAATTGATCGCTGAACGGCTGGGCGTCGATGCTTACACGCTGCTGGAAGAAATGGCCAGCCGTGTACCGGCAGGCTCGTGGGGTGTGATGCCGATCTTCTCTGACGCCATGCACTTTAAACAGTGGTACCACGCTGCGCCGTCGTTTATTAATCTCTCGATCGATCCGGAAAAATGCAACAAAGCCACCCTGTTTCGCGCGCTGGAAGAGAACGCCGCCATCGTTTCTGCCTGTAATCTGGCGCAAATATCGCGTTTCTCCGGTGTGCGCTTTGACAATCTGGTGTTTGCCGGCGGCGGCGCAAAAGGGGCGCTGTGGGGGCAAATTTTAAGTGACGTCACAGGCGTGCCGGTACGTGTCCCGGTGGTGAAAGAGGCGACCGCGCTGGGCTGCGCGATTGCCGCAGGTGTGGGTGCCGGGCTGTATGATGATCTGGCAGCCACCGGCGAACGGCTGGTGGCGTGGAGCCATGAATATACCCCGGCCCCGCAGCACCGCGAACTGTACGACACCATGATGCAGAAGTGGCAAAAGATCTATGCCGATCAGCTCGGTCTGGTTGATCGCGGGCTGACAACCTCTATGTGGACGGCGCCAGGGCTGACAACCCGGGCGTAATTTTTGCCCCTCACCCCGGCCCTCTCCCCACAGGGGGAGAGGGAGAAAATCATTATCACCGCCCGGCACAGGAGGAAGAGAATTCCCCCTCATCCCGGCCCTTTCCCCACTGAGGGAGAGGGAGAAAATCATTATCACCGCCCGGCACAGGAGAAAGAGAATTCCCCCTCACCCCGGCACTCTCCCCACAGGGGGAGAGGGAGAAAATCATTATCACCGCCCGGCACAGGAGGAAGAGAATTCCCCCTCATCCCGGCCCTTTCCCCACTGAGGGAGAGGGAGAAAATCATCCTCACCGCCCGCCACAGGATGACAAAGAAAATCGCCATCACCTCTCTTCAGGTGGAAAGAGAAGATCCCCTCTCCCCTCCGGGGAGAGGGTTAGGGTGAGGGGCAACGATTTTTGAATCCCATCACAATCATTCGCTCCCGCTTTTCCCTTTTTGTCCGGGACGGCTACAGTAGAACTCATCCGACCACATAACAATTATTTTACATTGGAAGAGAGCATGAGCCACTACCCGTCGTTGTTCGCCCCGCTGGATTTGGGCTTTACCACGCTAAAAAACCGTGTACTGATGGGCTCGATGCACACCGGGCTGGAGGAGCGCCCGGACGGCGCAGAGCGGCTGGCGGCCTTTTATGCCGAACGCGCACGGCACGGCGTTGCGCTGATTGTCACGGGCGGCGTCGCCCCTGCGCTTTCGGGCATTACCATGGAAGGCGGCGCGGTATTATGCGACAGCAGCCAGCTCCCCCATCACCGGCAAATCACCGATGCGGTTCATCAGGAAGGCGGCAAAATCGCGCTCCAGATCCTGCATACCGGGCGTTACAGCTATCAACCGCATCTGGTCGCGCCGTCTGCGCTCCAGGCACCGATCAACCGTTTCACGCCGCATGCCCTCACCCACGATGAGATCCTCACGTTGATTGCTGACTTTGCCCGTTGCGCGCAACTGGCGCAGCAGGCCGGATATGACGGTGTGGAAGTGATGGGTTCCGAAGGCTATTTGATCAATGAATTCCTCGCTGCGCGGACTAACCAGCGTGAGGATGCATGGGGCGGCGATGCCACCCGGCGCATGCGGTTTGCCCTGGAAGTGGTTCGCGCTGTGCGCGAGGCCGTGGGCCGCGAGTTTATTATTATTTACCGTTTATCGATGCTGGATTTGGTGGAAGGCGGCGCGACGCTGGACGAGACCATCACGCTGGCAAAAGCAGTGGAAGCCGCAGGGGCAACCCTTATTAATACCGGTATCGGCTGGCATGAAGCGCGCATTCCGACGATAGCCACGCCGGTACCACGCGGCGCGTTTAGCTGGGTGACGCGAAAATTAAAAGGCCAGGTGGGCGTGCCGCTGATCACCACTAACCGCATTAATGATCCGCAAGTTGCGGAAGCGATCCTGGCTCACGGCGATGCCGATATGGTCTCGATGGCGCGCCCGTTTCTTGCCGACGCGGCGTTCGTGTCAAAAGCGCAGGAGGGCCGCGCAGACGAAATCAACACCTGCATCGGCTGTAACCAGGCCTGCCTCGATCAAATCTTCGTCGGCAAAGTCACCTCCTGCCTCGTTAACCCCCGCGCCTGCCATGAAACCCGGATGCCCGTCATCCCGGCGCTGCACAAGAAAAACCTCGCCGTGGTCGGCGCTGGTCCCGCAGGGTTAGCGTTCGCGATAAATGCCGCCACCCGTGGCCACAGCGTAACGCTGTTCGATGCACAGGCGGAGATTGGCGGCCAGTTCAACATCGCCAAACAGATCCCCGGCAAAGAGGAGTTCTATGAAACGCTGCGCTACTACCGCCGAATGATTGCGCTGACTGGCGTTGAGTTATGCCTGAATCAGCGCGTTTCGCCTGCCATGTTAACGTTGTTTGATGAAGTCGTTCTCGCCTGCGGCATTGAACCGCGCATTCCGCCCATCCCCGGTATTGATCACCCCAAAGTACTGAGTTATCTCGATGTATTGCGTGACAAAGTCCCGGTGGGTGAAAGCGTGGCCATCATCGGCTGCGGGGGAATTGGTTTTGATACTGCGATGTATTTAAGCCAGCCGGGCGAACCCACCAGCCAGAATATCGCCGAGTTTTGCGTGGAATGGGGCATTGATACCAGCCTGCAAAATGGGGGAGGACTGCGCCCGGAAGGGCCGCAACTGCCAAAAAGTCCGCGCCGTATCGTGATGCTGCAACGTAAAGCCAGCAAACCCGGTGAAGGTCTGGGTAAAACTACGGGCTGGATCCACCGCGCAACCTTGCTGTCGCGCGGGGTGAAAATGATCCCCGGCGTAAGCTATCAGAAGATCGATGATGCCGGTCTGCACCTGTTGATCAACGGTGAACCGCAACTGATTGAGGCGGATCATGTGATTATCTGCGCCGGGCAGGAACCGCGTCGTGAACTGGCGGATCCGCTACGGGAAGCGGGTAAAACGGTGCATTTAATTGGCGGGTGCGATGTGGCGCTGGAGCTGGATGCGCGCCGGGCAATCGCGCAAGGGACAAAGCTGGCGCTGGAAATCTAGGTTAGCCGACTGCCGGAAGGCGCTGATGCCTGTCCGGCAGGACGGTTTACGGCATCAGCGTTTTTTACGCACTTTCACCGCTTTCAGGATGACAAACTTATTGTTGGTCGCCAGCGTTTCGCAGTTGCCGAACACCTTCTTCAGCTTACGGAAATAGTCCAGATGCCGGTTTCCGACAATACGCAGTTCGCCCCCGTATTTCAGGCAACGACGCGCATCATTAAACATCTGCCAGGCAATATGATCAGTGATGGCGCTTTGCTGATGAAACGGTGGATTGCACAGCACTGCGTCAAAACGATCCGGATCCACGCCCGACAAGGCGTTGTTGATCATGTAATCACAACGCGAGACATCCGCCGGTAAGTTGGACTCCACATTGAGTCGGGAAGAGGCGACGGCCATCGCCGACTCATCCACAAACAGCACGCGGCTGCCCGGATTTTGCGCCAGCAATTGCAGACCAATCACGCCATTGCCGCAGCCGAGATCGACCATTTCCCCTTCCACGCCTTCCGGTAAGTGTTGCAGGAAAAAGCGAGCGCCGATATCAAGACCGCTGCGCGAAAAGACATTGGCGTGGTTATGGATGGTCCAGTCGGTGCCGTCCAGTTTCCAGCTCGCCAGCGGTGACGCATCCGCCAGTTCCGGTGCGGTGAACGTACAGTTGATCAAGCGCGCCTTTTTCCATGCCAGCGTCGTGGTGGTTGGCCCAAGGATCGTTTCAAACAGCGCCAGCGTGGAGTTGTGCACATCGCGCGATTTCGCCCCGGCGATAATACGCGTCTGCGGTGTTACCACCTGACGCAGCGCGCGCAATTGCTGTTCCAGCAATGCCAGGTGTTTCGGTATTTTGATCAGCACCAGCGCCGGGTTAGCAGGCAGCGAGCTAAGGCTGTCTTGCTGCGTTACGGTGCTTTCATCAAGTGCGTTAATACGCAGGTTATGTTGTGTGGCCAGCTCAGCAATGTACGAATCGTTTACGCTGACCGGGTGATGTTGCGACAGCGCGCACGCCAGTGCACCGAAGCTATCGTTGAAGATGAGCACCGGGCCAGTGACCTCATTCACCTGCTGCAGCAAATATTCGTCCGCCGCGTCCCATGCCTGTAATGACGCATCTTCCACGCCGACCGGGAATCTGTCTAAAGTGAACAACTGTCCGTTTAACTCAACCTGGCTCATCACCCCTCCGCAATGCTAAAATTCGCGCGTTTTATCGCTTAAATACGTCGGGAAGTAAACACATTTCGCCATGAACACGCTCACGTACCTTCAGGGTTATCCTGAAACCCTTCTGGCGCAGGTAACCGCATTGATTGAACAGAACCGCTTAGGCGAGGTGCTGCAAAAACGCTATCCCGGCAGCCACGGCATTACCACCGACAAAGCGCTGTATCAGTACACGCTGGAGATGAAAAACCAGTATCTGCGTAACGCCGCACCGGTGAATAAAGTGATGTACGACAGCAAAATCCATGTGCTCAACAACGCACTCGGTCTGCATACTGCGGTATCACGCGTGCAGGGCGGTAAGCTGAAAGCCAAAGCGGAAATTCGTGTGGCGACGGTGTTTCGCGACGCGCCGGAAGCCTTTCTGCGGATGATTGTGGTGCACGAGCTGGCGCACCTGAAAGAGAAAGATCACAACAAAGCGTTTTATCAGTTGTGCTGTCATATGGAACCGCACTATCACCAGCTCGAGTTCGACACCCGCCTGTGGCTGACGCATCTTGCGTTGAAATAACCTGCCGGGCAAAAAACTGGTAGTCTGGGGGTTACCCTTTTCCGCCCGCCAGTGATGCCCATGTACAACATTGATGATTTTGATCTGAAGATCCTGACGCTGTTGCAGTCAAATGGCCGCCTGACAAATCAGGAGTTGAGTGAACTGATTGGTTTGTCGGCATCGCAGTGTTCCAGGCGACGTATTGCGCTGGAGCAGGCGCAGCTTATTCTGGGCTATCACGCCAGACTGGCACCGGATGCGGTGGGTCAGGAGATGCTGGGGCTGATAGAAGTGCGTCTGTTGAACCATACGCCGGAGTGCGTGGCAAGCTTTCACCAGATGGTCAGCGGCGTTGATGCGATTCTTGACGCTTACAAAACCACGGGCGACAACGACTATTTGCTGAAGGTTGCGGTGTCGGATTTGCCGGGGCTTAACCATGTGATCAGCGGTATTCTGGCGCAAAATAAGAGCGTGGCGCACCTGAAAACCTCCGTCGTGCTTCATCGACTGAAAGAGAACGGGTTGTCGATGCCGGGAAGCAACACACTGCCCTGATTTGGGGCATTTCGCCCCAAAACTGTGCAAAAACACAATCACTTCACGCATAAAAGATCGCTTAAACGCACATTGCACGCCACAAACGCCACGAAGACGCACACATCGTGCATATTGCTCTTTTTGTAATTTCAACCTGTTAGCGTAGACGCCGTCTGTTTTTCCGCCATTCACTGTGAACGCAGGTTCAGTCTGGTGTATTTATTGCAAGTGACACTTATCTTTATGACTTAATAGATAGTGCACGCTTATGGATAACGTCCTCACCCCGACTACACTCACGCACACCTGGCTGGAAGACGCGCTGGCATTGCTATTCGGCACGCTGATGATCTCCTTCGGCGTGGTGCTATTTCGCCAGTCTGGCGCATTGACCGGCGGCACGGCGGGGCTGGCCTTTCTGATCCACTACACCATGCACATTTCATTTGGCGTCGCCTTCTTTGTGATTAACCTGCCCTTTTATTGGTTATCCGTACGCCGCATGGGGGCGCAGTTTACGCTGAAGACCTTTTGCGCCGTGGCAATGGTGTCGCTCTTTTCCGATTTGCATGGCCGTTTTATTCATATCGACCAGTTAAATCCGTTCTACGCCACGCTGTTTGCCAACATTATGATGGGAGTGGGCTTTGTGGTGCTGTTCCGCCATAAGGCCAGCCTGGGCGGTATGAACATTCTGGCGCTCTATCTGCAAGAGAAAAGCGGCATCCGCGCGGGGAAATTCCAGATGGTGGTGGATGCCTGCATCGTAACGGCATCGTTGTTTGTGGTGAGCCTCCCGATGCTTGTCGTGTCTGTTGCCGGCGCTACGCTGCTGAATTTGATTATCGCCATGAACCATCGGCCTGGTCGTTACGTGGGTTAAAAGCGTGTCGCACCTCCGCCCGCGTTAACCGCCGGATGTAACTGAACGCAGCGCGGTTCCGGCTGGCGCGCTCTTCTTCTTAATGCCATTTGTGCTTCTGCGTGGCAGTGCACTGGTTTTGTCATGCTGTCGTGCTAGAGTGACAAAAGACCCCCATTACGGAGAATCAGCGCCTGTATGATACGTTTCGCTGTCATAGGCACCAACTGGATCACCCGCCAGTTTGTCGATGCCGCCCATGAAACGGGCAAATATAAACTCACCGCCGTTTTTTCCCGCAGCCTTGAACAGGCGCAAGCGTTCGCCAGCGATTATCCTGTCGAACACCTGTTTACCTCTCTCGACGAGATGGCGCAAAGCGATGCGATTGACGCGGTATATATTGCCAGCCCGAATGCCCTGCATTTCCCGCAAACCCGCCTTTTCCTCAGCCACAAAAAACATGTGATTTGTGAAAAACCGCTGGCCTCAAACCTGCGGGAAGTAGAAGCGGCGATTGCCTGTGCGCGGGAAAATCAGGTGGTACTGTTTGAAGCGTTTAAAACCGCCAGCCTGCCCAATTTCATCTTGCTGAAACAGTCGCTGGCGAAAGTCGGTAAGGTGCGTAAAGCCTTTATCAATTACTGCCAATACTCTTCCCGCTATCAGCGTTACCTGGACGGTGAAAACCCGAATACCTTTAATCCGGCGTTCTCTAACGGCTCGATTATGGATATTGGTTTCTACTGTCTGGCATCCGCCGTGGCGCTGTGGGGCGAGCCGTATGCCGTGCAGGCCACCGCCAGTAAGCTTGAGAGCGGCGTTGATGCACACGGCGTGGTCGTGATGGATTACGGTGACTTCAGCGTAACATTGCAGCACTCCAAAGTGAGTGATTCCGTGTTACCCAGCGAAATCCAGGGCGAAGCCGGTTCACTGGTGATCGAGAAGATCTCCGAATGCCAGAAAGTGTCATTTGTGCCGCGCGGCGGTAAAGCACAAGAGCTGACGCAGCCACAGCACATCAACACCATGCTGTATGAGGCCGACGTGTTTGCCCAACTGGTGGAAGAGAATCAGGTCAACCATCCGGGGCTGGATGTCAGCCGCATCACCGCAAAACTGCAAACGGAGATCCGCCGCCAGACCGGTGTGGTTTTCCCGGCGGATGATGTCAGCCAGCAACTTCCCGCGTAAAGGTTCGTAAGCAGGGCGGGCATATTATTGACGGGATGAATATCCTGACATATTTTGTTACCTGCAAAGGGGAGTAACTTCATTGCCGGTGGATCGTCATTACGATGCGTATATGCATCCGGTCGCCGGGCGTCTTTACCGACGTAAGTGAGACCTTGCCGGAAGGCGAGGAACCATTGCATCGAAAGCAAGCGGCTAACGTCTTCTGACGTTGGCCGTTTTTGTTTTTTAGGTAAGGAACTGATGATGAATAGTGTCGGCACACCGATGTTATGGGGCGGATTCGCCATTGTGGTAGCAATTATGCTGGCCATCGACCTTCTGCTTCAGGGGCGTCGCGGCGTCCACACGATGACCATGAAGCAGGCGGCCGTCTGGTCAGTGGTATGGGTAAGTCTCTCTTTGCTGTTCAATGCCGCGTTCTGGTGGTATCTGGCGCAAACCGAAGGTCGCGCCGTTGCGGATACGCAAGCGCTGGCCTTTCTCACGGGTTACTTGATTGAAAAGGCACTGGCGGTGGATAACGTCTTTGTCTGGTTGATGTTGTTCAGCTACTTCGCTGTGCCTGCTGCGTTGCAGCGCCGCGTGTTGATCTACGGTGTACTCGGCGCGATCGTGCTGCGTACCATCATGATCTTCGCGGGAAGCTGGCTGATCAGTCAGTTCTCGTGGCTGCTGTATGTGTTTGGCGCGTTCCTGCTATTTACCGGCGTGAAGATGGCGCTGGCGAAAGAGGATGAAACCGGGATCGGCGATAAGCCGCTGGTGCGCTGGCTGCGTGGGCACCTGCGCATGACAGACACCATTGAAAATGAGCACTTCTTCGTGCGCAAAAACGGGCTGCTGTTTGCCACGCCGCTGCTGCTGGTGCTGATTCTGGTGGAACTGAGCGATGTGATTTTTGCGGTCGACAGCATTCCGGCGATTTTTGCCGTCACCACCGATCCCTTTATTGTGCTGACCTCGAACCTGTTCGCCATTTTAGGGTTGCGCGCCATGTACTTCCTGCTGGCAGGCGTGGCAGAGCGCTTCTCAATGCTCAAGTACGGTTTATCGCTGATCCTGGTGTTTATCGGCATTAAGATGCTGATTGTTGACATCTTCCATATTCCAATCGCCATTTCGCTTGGCGTGGTGGGTGGGATCCTTGTGCTGACTATGCTGCTCAATGCCTGGGTTAACCACCAGAACGACAAAAAAACGAAGGCGTAAGCTGTAATTCGCCGCTCTGCCACTATGCTGAGCGGCGAATGCGTCAGCCTTGTCGCCTTTATCACAAAACGTTAACACAAAAAATCAAAAAACAGCGCCAGGCCCGAAAAGTACATCTTCCACCCTTCCCTGTTGCCGCAGAGTCCATATACTTCTTTCTGCAAATAAATGTTACATCCTGACAAATGTCATCAAAAAAGACAGGCGGGATGCAACTCCACAACACGAAAGGAACATGGCATGACAACGCACCGCTCCGCCGGGTTACTGCAACGTCTTATTGATGGCAGCCTGGTGAAACAGATCCTTATTGGTTTAATTCTGGGTATCTTACTGGCGTGGATTTCCACTCCCGCCGCCATTGCGACCGGCATTCTGGGTACGCTTTTTGTTAGCGCGTTAAAAGCGGTAGCGCCGGTATTGGTGCTGATGCTGGTGATGGCCTCCATCGCCGGTCATCAGCAAGGGCAAAAGACGCATCTGCGCCCGGTATTGATGCTCTATTTGTTAGGCACATTCACCGCCGCACTGACCGCCGTGCTGGTCAGTTTCCTGTTCCCTTCCACGTTACAGCTTGTACCCGGTGCAAATGATGTCGCACCGCCTTCCGGTATTGTGGAAGTGCTGCGTGGTTTGCTGACCAGCATGATCGCCAACCCGGTAACGGCGCTCATGAATGCTAACTACATTGGCATACTGGTATGGGCCGTGGGGCTGGGTTTTGCACTGCGTCACAGCAACGAGAGCACCAAAAATCTGGTGCAGGATTTTGCAAGCGCGGTGACCTTTATGGTGCGGCTTGTGATCCGCTTTGCCCCGATCGGGATATTCGGTCTCGTCTCATCCACCCTTGCGACATCGGGTTTTGGTGCGCTGTTAGGCTATGCGCAACTCCTGGTCGTGCTGGTGGGATGTATGGCGTTTGTCGCGCTGGTGATTAACCCGCTGCTGGTATTCTGGAAAATCCGCCGCAACCCTTTCCCACTGGTTTTTACTTGCCTTCGCGAAAGTGGCGTCACCGCATTTTTCACCCGCAGTTCAGCGGCGAATATTCCCGTTAATATGGCATTGTGTGAGAAGTTGAACCTCGATCGCGATACCTACTCTGTCTCTATCCCGTTGGGTGCCACCATTAACATGGCGGGTGCGGCAATCACGATTACGGTGCTGGCACTGGCGGCAGTCCATACCTTAGGTATTACGGTCGATCTGCCGACAGCGTTGCTGTTGAGCGTCGTGGCGTCGCTTTGTGCCTGTGGTGCCTCCGGCGTGGCGGGCGGCTCCCTGCTGTTGATCCCGCTGGCCTGTAACATGTTTGGTATTTCCAACGATGTGGCGATGCAGGTGGTGGCGGTCGGCTTTATTATCGGCGTGCTGCAGGACTCTTGCGAAACCGCGCTCAACTCCTCCACGGATGTGCTGTTCACCGCAGCGGTATGCCAGGCGGAAGATTCGCGTCTGGTTAACAACGCCCTGCGTAATTAACCTCTTCACCTGCCGTCAGCGGGCGGCAGGCGTCTCTTTTTGCTGCGCGGTTTCGACTTTAAACGGGTCGATGCCGCGTTTTTGCATTCGCCAGAAACGGATGATATTCAGCCCGTTCATGATAAGAAAGCTGCCTTCGATCAATGAGCCACCAATCGAGCCGAGCCAGATATTGTGGATCACCCAACAACCGGTAGAACACCAAATTACACAGCGCATTGGCAGACCTTTAAAACGGAATAGCGCCCAGGTGCTGACGATAGTGCCCGCTACAGGTAACAGCTCCATCGGATGGTGAAATTTCGCCAGCCCCAGCCCGCCGGTCAGCACGATAAACAGCGCCATCACCCAAAGACTGCGCGTGCGCAAGGTAATCAGCGTACGGACGGCGTTGAGCATCGCGCTCGAACCGGCAGGAAACGCCCCCATCAGAAAGAAGTGGACACCAATAATGGCGCTATACACCGAGAGCTGTTTTTTAAACCGTCTTTCATCACGGTTAATAAACGTGGTAATACCAATCAAAAAAGCAATGACACCGACACCCTGGGCAAGCCAATACGCGGTCATGGAAAATCCTTGAAGGGTAGATAAAAAAAGAAACGGCCTCTATTAGAGCGCCGTTTTTATCAGGGGATCTACCTGCGTTACCAAAAGATTTCGCACCGTGGTAAGGCGGAGTGCCCGCGCAGCCCGGAAACTGACACATCAGCAACCGGGGTGAATACGCGTAACCATGGCGCAAACGCGAACGGTAACTTACAGGGTTACGCCGCTTTTGAAGATCGCCAGTTCACGGAAATCGTTCTTCTCGTTGCAGGTCTGCTGACCGTTAGCGATAGCCACAATCACATCGACAAACTCATTCAGCAGTTGCGGCATCGCTTTGCCGTGGATCAACTGACCGGCATCAAAGTCTATCCAGTGTTTTTTCTTCGCCGCCAGCTCGCTATTGGTGGCGATTTTCACCGTCGGTACAAAACCACCGTAAGGTGTACCGCGACCAGTGCTGAACAACACCATATGGCAGCCCGCCCCCGCCAGTGCGCTGGTTGCAACGGCATCGTTGCCCGGCGCGCTCAGCAGGTTCAGACCGTGGGTTTTCAGCCGTTCGCCATAACGCAGTACATCCACGACCTGGCTGGCACCTGCTTTCTGCGTACAACCCAGAGACTTCTCTTCCAGAGTAGTGATCCCACCCGCTTTGTTGCCCGGCGAAGGGTTCTCGTAAATGGGCTGGTTATGCGCGATAAAGTACTGTTTGAAGTCGTTGACCATGGTAACGGTCTTCTCAAAGGTACTTTCGTCGCGGCAGTGGCTCATCAGGATCTGCTCCGCGCCAAACATCTCCGGTACTTCGGTCAGGACGGTTGTTCCGCCATTACCGATGACATAGTCCGAGAAACGCCCCAGCATCGGGTTCGCGGTAATACCGGACAGCCCGTCAGAACCGCCGCATTCCAGGCCAAATTTCAGTTCGCTCAGTTTACCCGGTACGCGCTTATCGTTGCGCATGACCTGATAGAGCTCGTGCAGATGCTCAAGCCCGGCTTCCACTTCATCGTCCTGGTGTTGGCAAACCATAAAGTGAACACGCTCAGAGTCGAACTCACCCAGCGTCTGGCGGAAAGCATCGACCTGGTTGTTTTCGCAACCCAGACCAATCACCAGTACAGCGCCGGCATTCGGGTGACGCACCATGTTTTGCAGCATGGTACGGGTGTTAATGTGATCGTCGCCCAGTTGCGAACAACCATAGGTATGGCTGAACAGGTAGACGCCGTCGGTGCCTTCAGCATTTTGCGTCTCTTTCAGGAAACGGTTCTGGATCTGGCGGGCAATGCCGTTGACGCAGCCAACCGTTGGCAGGATCCACAGCTCATTACGGATCCCCACTTCACCATTAGCGCGACGGTAGATTTGAATATCCCGGTCCACCGCCTGTGCGCCTTCATCCTGAAAATCAGGTTGATAGCTATACTCGTCCAAATCACTCAGATTGGTACGCGCGTTGTGGGAATGAATGTGCTCGCCCGGCGCGATATCTGACGTCGCATGGCCAATTGGCAGACCGTATTTAACGACATTTTCGCCCTGCGCAATGGCCTGCAGGGCAAATTTATGCCCACGCGCCACCGCCTGACGCAGCCGAACGGTCTGGTTGTCGACAACGACTTCCGCGCCTTCGGCAAGATCGGCCAGTGCTACCGCAACGTTATCCAGCGAATGGATCTTGATGTATTGCATATCAACCTCAAACGGCTTTAGTTCAGTTCAATCGCGAAGTAATCACGCGCATTGTTAAAGCAGATATTTTTCACCATCTCGCCCAGCAGCTGGATATCCGCCGGCGCTTCCCCTGCTTCCACCCAACGGCCAATCATCTGGCACAGGATGCGGCGGAAATATTCGTGACGGGTATAAGACAGGAAGCTGCGGCTGTCGGTCAGCATACCGACAAAACGGCTCAGCAGGCCGAGTTGCGCAAGCTGGGTCATCTGACGTTCCATGCCATCTTTCTGGTCGTTAAACCACCAGCCGGAACCGAACTGCATTTTGCCCGGCATGCCTTCCCCCTGGAAGTTACCAACCATGGTGCCCAGAACTTCGTTATCACGCGGGTTCAGACAGTAAAGAATGGTTTTTGGCAGCAGGTTTTCTTCGTTCTGTTTGCTTAACAGTTTGGAGAGTTCTTCCGCCAGCGGGCGATCATTGATGGAGTCGAAGCCAACGTCCGGCCCCAGCAGTTTGAACTGACGCAGGTTGTTGTTGCGCAGCGCGCCAATGTGGTACTGCTGTACCCAACCGCGACGGGCATATTCAGCACCCAGCCATACCAGTACCGCCGTTTTAAACTGTGCCACTTCTTTTTCGCTCAGCGTTGCACCGGTCAGACGACGCGCCAGGATGCTATCCAGCTCGGCTTCGCTGGCTTCGGCAAACAGCACAACGTCCAGTGCGTGGTCAGACACTTTGCAGCCATGCGCGGCAAAGTGATCCAGACGTTTGCTCAGGGCTGTTTGCAGATCGGCAAAGCGACGAATGTCGGTATCAGACACTTCGCCCAGTTTCGCCATGTAATCAGTAAAGGTCGCCAGTTCAATATTGAAGGCTTTATCCGGACGCCAGCTCGGCAGCACTTTGATACGGAAGGTGGTGTCTTTGGCAACCGACGCATGATGCTCCAGAGAATCAATCGGATCGTCAGTGGTGCCGACCATTTTGACATTCATCTGCTGCATGATACCGCGCGCGGAGAACGTATCCTGCGCCAGCAGTTCGTTACCACGCTCCCAAATTTCCCCGGCAGTAGAAGGCGAAAGTAGCTTACCTGTAATACCAAAAGGACGACGCAGCTCAAGATGCGTCCAGTGGTATAACGGGTTGCCGATTGTATGCGGCACGGTTGCCGCCCAGGCATCAAACTTCTCGCGATCGGACGCATCCCCGGTACACAGGCGCTCAGGTACACCATTAGTACGCATTGCACGCCACTTGTAGTGGTCACCTTTCAGCCAGATGTCATACAGGTTTTTAAAGCGGTAGTTATCTGCAATCTGCTGCGGCGGCAGGTGGCAGTGGTAATCAAAAATTGGCTGATCTTTTGCGTAGTCGTGGTACAGGCGGCGAGCAAATTCAGTGTCCAGGAGAAAATCTTCAGTCATAAACGGAGTCATTATCGTCTTCCTCTCAACGAGTGCGTCTGATGTTTACCTTAGATGCTGACAAAGTTATCACACCAATTTCTATAGCCCGAAGATATTTTCGTGAGTTGGATCAATAAAAGCAGACAAAAAATTACCGTTTGTTCCTGTAAATAGCGCGCCAGACCGCGCTGCATCTGGCTTCTCGCGCCAAAGTTAAAGACCACACAAAGAAAAACACTTTTGTGATATCACTCACCTTTTCAAGTTGTATGACAAGTTATCTTTCTGCCGTCGAACACATAAGCCGACGGAATGCATTCCCGACAACACATTGATCGGATTTTTTGGGTACGGATACCGACTTGAACACGCTTACTTATGGCAAGGTTTGGGCCGTACCGGGACTGGTTCCCGGTTACGTCCTCCCGTTTCATCCTTCGAGGGCGATCGCAGGATGACCGCGCAAGCGGTAATAACATAACGATGAGGTTTACATGCGTAAAATCAAAGGATTACGTTGGTACATGATAGCACTGGTGACGGTCGGCACCGTGCTGGGCTACCTGACACGTAACACCGTAGCGGCAGCGGCTCCAACGTTGATGGAAGAGCTGCACATCAGCACTCAGCAATACTCCTATATCATTGCGGCTTATTCCGCGGCTTATACCGTTATGCAGCCTGTTGCAGGCTATGTTCTGGATATCCTTGGCACCAAGATTGGCTACGCCTTCTTCGCTGTAACCTGGGCTATCTTCTGCGGCGCGACTGCGCTGGCGGGTAGCTGGGGCGGTCTGGCGCTGGCGCGTGGTGCGGTCGGCGCGGCTGAAGCGGCGATGATCCCCGCAGGCCTGAAAGCGGCGTCTGAATGGTTCCCGGCAAAAGAGCGTTCTATCGCCGTTGGCTATTTTAACGTTGGTTCTTCTATCGGTGCGATGATTGCTCCGCCGTTGGTGGTGTGGGCTATCGTGATGCACAGCTGGGAAATGGCGTTCATCATTTCTGGTGTGCTGAGCTTTGCATGGGCAATGGCGTGGTTGCTCCTTTATAAGCACCCGCGCGATCAGAAAAAATTAAGCGAAGAAGAACGTGACTACATCATTGGTGGTCAGGAAGCACAACACCAGACCAACAATGGCAAGAAAATGTCGCCATGGCAGATCCTGCGCACTCGTCAGTTTTGGGGTATCGCGCTGCCGCGTTTCCTGGCAGAACCGGCCTGGGGTACGTTTAACGCCTGGATCCCGCTGTTCATGTTCAAAGTTTACGGCTTTAACCTGAAAGAAATTGCGATGTTCGCCTGGATGCCAATGCTGTTTGCTGACCTTGGCTGCATCGTGGGTGGTTACCTGCCGCCGCTGTTCCAGCGCCTTTTCGGTGTTAACCTGATCGTCTCCCGTAAAATGGTTGTCACCATGGGTGCGGTACTGATGATTGGCCCAGGCATGATCGGCCTGTTCACCAGCCCGTATGTTGCAATTGGTCTGCTGTGCATCGGCGGTTTTGCTCACCAGTCTCTGTCCGGCGCGTTGATTACCCTCTCTTCCGACGTATTTGGTCGTAATGAAGTGGCCACCGCAAACGGCCTGACCGGTATGGCCGCCTGGACCGCAAGTACGCTGTTTGCGCTGGTGGTCGGCGCACTGGCTGACACCATCGGCTTCAGCCCGCTGTTCGCCGTACTGGCCCTGTTCGACGTGCTGGGTGCGATTGTCATCTGGACCGTGCTGAAAAACCAAACGGCGGAAGAATTTGCGAAAAGTCATTCGGTGGGTAATACCGCAACACAAAGTTGATGCACCGCATTAATGTTGACAAAAGCCGCCTTGCAGGGCGGCTTTTTCGTTATAGATTGTGGTGAGAATCAGGTAAAAGTGGTATAACAAATCTACTATTGCCCTTCTTTCCCTGGAGCTCATATGGAAATCTCCGAGTCACGACGTTTGTACCAGCAGCTAGCCGCGGAGCTTAAAAGCCGTATTGAGCAAGGCGTGTACCTTGTCGGGGACAAACTGCCTGCCGAACGCTTCATCGCTGATGAGAAAAACGTGAGCCGGACCGTCGTTCGTGAAGCCATCATCATGCTGGAAGTGGAAGGGTATGTCGAAGTACGTAAAGGCTCCGGCATCCATGTCATCTCTAACCAGCCGCGGCATACGCAAGCGCCGGATGAAAATCTTGAATTCGCCAATTACGGTCCGTTTGAACTGTTGCAAGCTCGCCAGCTGATTGAAAGCAATATTGCCGAATTCGCCGCCACTCAGGTGACGAAACAGGACATCATGAAGCTGATGGAAATTCAGGATAACGCGCGTAAAGAGAAGTGCTTCCGCGATTCAGAATGGGATTTGCAATTCCACGTACAGGTTGCGCTGGCGACGCAAAACACCGCGCTGGCAGCGATTGTCGAAAAAATGTGGACCCAACGCGTACACAACCCGTATTGGAAAAAACTGCACGATCACATTGACTTACGTACAGTGGATAACTGGTGCGATGACCATGACCAGATCCTGCGGGCGTTAATCCGTAAAGATCCACACGCGGCAAAACTGGCGATGTGGCAACATCTGGAAAATACCAAACAGATGCTATTTAACGAAACCAGCGACGATTTCGAGTTTAACGCCGACCGTTATCTGTTTGCGGAAAACCCGGTGGTGCATCTCGATACTGCCGCTACCGGCACCAAGTAAAAATAGCTTTCCGGGCGCAGAGTTACGCTGCGCCTGTCATCTGTTTTGGGTAAGTAAAAAGTATAGAGTGTCAGCGTTTGTAAATAGCCTCGCCTCCCCCTCTCCCGACAAGCAAAATCATCACCGAAACGTTTTTTTCTGACTGACGTATAACGTCAGCCTTTGTTACAATTGGATGCATTTCGCCATCATGTGAGTTAGTGCTTGCTCCCAGAGTCTTTTTCGGGAATATGCCGCACCGGGCGTGTCACGAGCGACCATAATGTATTAGAACGCATCGCCGTGCTGTTCCGGGCGTGACGTAAACCGATGTACCAGGAACACTGAATGGAACTATTAAGCCAATTACTTCATGCCCTCTGGAGCCAGGATTTCGAAACATTGTCGAACCCAGGCATGATCGGCATGCTTTATTTTGTTTTATTTGTCATTTTATTTCTGGAAAATGGCCTGCTTCCGGCGGCGTTTCTTCCGGGTGACAGTCTGCTGGTATTGATTGGCGTGTTGATTGCCAAAGGTGCGCTGGGTTACCCGCAAACCATCCTTTTGTTGACCGCGGCGGCAAGTCTCGGTTGCTGGCTCAGTTACATCCAGGGGCGATGGCTAGGCAATACGCGCCTTGTGCAAAACTGGCTGTCGCATTTGCCTGCGCATTATCATCAACGGGCGCACCATCTGTTTCATAAACATGGGCTTTCCGCGCTGTTGATTGGTCGTTTTATCGCATTCGTTCGTACGCTGTTACCAACTATTGCCGGACTTTCTGGTCTGAGTAATGCCCGCTTTCAGTTTTTTAACTGGATGAGCGGTCTGTTGTGGGTGCTGATCCTGACCACGCTGGGTTACCTGCTGGGCAAGACGCCGGTGTTTCGCAAATACGAAGACGCACTGATGTCCTGCCTGATGTTGCTTCCGGTAGCCCTTCTGGTGATTGGCCTGATTGGCTCGCTGGTGGTTCTGTGGAAGAAAAAATATGGCAACCGGAGTTAAAAGCATGGAATTGCAACGTCCGTTTCTGCGCTGGCTGGTCATGAGCATCTGCGCGCTGGCGCTGTTCAGCGCGATGTTTTTCGCCTGGACAGCATTGCAGGATCGCGAGTCCACGCTGGCGATTCGCCCGGCAGCGCAAAACATTAGCGTACCCGATGGCTTCTCCATCTGGCATCATCTTGACGCGAATGGCATTCGCTTTAAAAGCATTACCCCTGATAACGACACCATACTGATCAAGTTTGATTCCAGCGCGCAAAGCGCCGCAGCAAAAGCCGTACTGGATCGTACCTTGCCCCACGGATACATCATCGCCGCACAGGACGATGACGCCAGCCAGACCTCCGCCTGGCTCACCCGCCTGCGCAACAGCACGCATCGGTTCGGTTGATCCTTCCAGGATTCTGAATCTTTTCACTCACTTTGGTGTTATCCGTTAACTT
Organism: Kosakonia oryzendophytica; assembly: GCF_900094925.1. Taxonomy (GTDB): domain Bacteria; phylum Pseudomonadota; class Gammaproteobacteria; order Enterobacterales; family Enterobacteriaceae; genus Kosakonia; species Kosakonia oryzendophytica. Next base: position 53,523 of record NZ_FMAY01000015.1, read on the forward strand.
AACTATGCTTGAGTAGACGGAACCAGGGTTCACTTTTTGTCACTGGATGCTGGCGTAACGACCGTTTCGCCGGCTAACAATGGAAGGTTTCGACTATGAATTACCGCATCGCACTGGCTCTGGCCCTTCTTTCTCTGAGTGCAGTTTCTCAGGCCGCAACGCCTTGTCAGGAGAAGGAGCAGGCGATCCAGCGAGAAATCAGCTATGCCGAAAAGCATAACAATCAGAGCCGGATTGACGGTCTGAACAAAGCGCTGCGCGAAGTGCGCGCAAGCTGTTCTGACAGCAAGCTACGCGCTGCCCATCAGAAAAAAATCGCTGAACAGAAAGAAGAGATTGCGGAGCGTCGCCGGGAACTGAGCGAGGCGAAGCAAAAAGGCGATGCGGACAAAATAAGCAAACGTGAACACAAGCTGAAAGAGGCGCAGGAACAACTGAAAGCTCTGGAAGCGCGTGACTACTGAATGAAGGAAGTTACCACTCACTCACCTGGAGAGAATTATGTCGAAAGATAATGCTGATCATCTGCGCGCTGAGTTGAAATCCCTGGCGGATACCCTCGAAGAAGTCCTGAGCAATTCCGGGGAAAAATCGAAAGAAGAGCTGAGTAAGTTACGCAGTAAAGCTGAACAGGCGCTGCGCGATAGCCGCCATCGCCTTGGCGAAACCGGCGATGCGCTCGCCCGCCAAACCCGTGAAGCGGCCGCCCGTACCGATGAATACGTACGCGAAAATCCGTGGGCCAGCGTAGGTATCGGCGCCGCCATTGGCGTGGTGTTGGGCGTCCTGTTGACGCGTCGCTGATATGACAGAGCCACGAAACGCGCAGGGGCCAGGCAAAAGCGTGCTGGGGATTGGTCAGCGTATTCTGACCATCCTTGTTGAAATGGTTGAGACCCGTCTGCGGCTGGCGGTCGTCGAGCTGGAAGAAGAGAAAGCCAATTTATTCCAGTTGCTGCTGATGCTGGGGCTGACCATGCTGTTTGCCGCATTTGGCCTGATGAGCCTGATGGTGCTGATAATCTGGGCCATCGATCCGCAATATCGTCTGAATGCGATGATTGCAACCACCGTGGTGTTGCTGGTGCTGGCGCTCATTGGCGGCATCTGGACACTGCGCAAAGCGCGGGCGTCAACGCTACTGCGCCATACCCGGCAGGAGCTGGTGAATGACCGCGCCTTGCTGGAGGATGAAAAACCGTGAGCAACAAAGCGGAACGCCTGAAGCGCAAAGCACGCTTGCTCAGTGAGATCCAGCAACAACGCCTGGATCTCACCGCCGGACGGCGCGACTGGCTGGAAGCCACCGGTGCCTACGATCGTGGCTGGAACGTGCTGTTAAGCCTGCGTTCCTGGGCGCTTGTGGGTAGTGGTGCAATGGCTATCTGGTCTGTTCGTCACCCCAACAGGCTGGTGCGCTGGGCCAAACGCGGGCTGAGCGCCTGGAGTTTGTGGCGACTGGTTAAAGCAACGCTTAACGCGCCACGATAACCCCCTGACAGGCGATGGAACACATCGCCTGCCTCTCACTTCTCTTACTCAGTTTTTTTGAAAAATTTCGACAGTTTTCCTTGCTAACAATCCGCCACCGTCGCGATTAATATCCTCTCCATCGACAGCAAGCACGCGGCATCTGCCGGTAATTGCACACTATTTACTTACAGCCGCTATTGTGGTTCCCTGGAGAGAAAGATGAAAAAATTAGAAGATGTTGGTTTTCTGGTTGCGCGTATCCTGATGCCAATTCTGTTTATTACCGCTGGCTGGGGCAAAATCACCGGTTATGCAGGTACCCAGCAATACATGGAAGCAATGGGCGTTCCGGGGTTCTTCCTGCCGCTGACTATTCTGCTTGAGTTCGGCGGTGGTCTGGCGATCCTGTTCGGTTTTCTGACCCGCACCACAGCACTGTTTACTGCCGGTTTCACGCTGCTGACCGCATTTATCTTCCATAGCAACTTTGCGGAAGGCGTGAACTCGCTGATGTTTATGAAAAACCTGAGCATCGCTGGCGGCTTCCTGCTGCTGGGCATCACTGGTCCGGGTGCTATCAGCATTGACCGTGTGGTGAATAAAAAATGGTAAGCGCTCTATACTGAAAAGTACCAATACAGCAAAGCGAGGGGTTTACTCCTCGCTTTTGCTATCTGAAGGAGAAGCAAAATGGGACAACTGATTGACGGCGTCTGGCATGACACCTGGTATGACACGCAATCCACCGGCGGCAAATTCAAACGCTCTGTTTCCGCATTTCGCAACTGGCTGACTGCCGACGGCGCGCCAGGGCCATCCGGTGAAGGTGGCTTTATCGCCGAGAAAGAGAGATACCACTTGTACGTTTCTCTCGCCTGTCCATGGGCACACCGCACGCTGATCCTGCGCAAGTTAAAAGGGCTCGAGCCGTTTATTTCCGTCTCCGTGGTTAACCCGTTGATGCTGGAAAATGGTTGGACCTTTGATGATGATTTCCCGGCCGCCACCGGCGATATGCTGTACCAGCATGAATTCCTTTATCAGCTCTATCTGCATGCCGACCCCCACTACAGCGGACGCGTCACCGTACCGGTGCTGTGGGATAAGCAGCGTCACACCATCGTCAGCAATGAATCTGCGGAAATCATCCGCATGTTTAACACCGCCTTTGACGGACTGGGCGCGAAAGCAGGCGATTACTATCCGCCAGAATTACGCAGCCAGATCGACGAGTTAAACAGTTGGATCTACGATAACGTCAACAATGGTGTCTATAAAGCGGGCTTCGCTACCAGCCAGCAAGCATATGACGACGCTGTGGTAAATGTGTTTAACGCGCTGGAGCGACTGGAACAGATCCTTGGCCAGCACCGTTATCTGACCGGCGACCGACTGACAGAAGCAGATATTCGCCTGTGGACTACACTCGTTCGCTTTGATCCGGTGTACGTTACCCATTTTAAATGCGACAAACACCGCATCAGCGATTATCTCAACCTGCATGGTTTCCTGCGCGATATCTATCAGATGCCGGGTATAGCGGAAACCGTCAATTTTGATCATATCCGCCATCATTACTTCCGTAGCCACAAAACCATCAACCCGACCGGGATTATCTCTATCGGCCCATGGCAGAACCTGGATGAACCCCATGGCCGGGACAGTCGTTTCCGTTGAGCCTTAAGGGCGCGTCACGACGCGCCCGAAAATTTGTTTCCGCGCTTACCCGTTTCTCTTTTTGCCGTCTATTCTTACTATGATCGCTTAGAAAACAACGAATTGACCGTTGACCGAGGTGGAGAATGGACTGGTATTTCAAAGTGCTTAGAAACTACGCCACTTTCCGCGGACGCGCGCATCGCCGCGAGTTCTGGATGTTCACGCTGGTCAATCTCATTCTCTTTGGCGTACTGCATGTTATAGACAGGATCATCGGCTGGCACACATTGAGTCTGCTTTATGAGCTGTTGGTACTGGTGCCGTCGCTTGCTGTTCAGGTCCGCCGTTTACACGATACCGACCGTAGCTGGCGCTGGTTATTGCTGCTGCTCTTTCCGGTGATTGGCTGGCTGGCGCTGCTGGCTTTCTACAGCCAGCACGGGACGCCCCAGGAGAACCGTTTCGGGCCGGAACCCAAACTCTTTGCCTGAAAGTGACCGCAGCGCACCCGGCAAAACGATCACTTATTTACCGGCAAACAGTTTTGGGATTTCGCGCAAGCACCAGGCTTTACCTTCGCCCATACTGTCGCGCCGCCAGGCCATAATAATGTCCACCTGGCTGGTGTATTCCGGGCTAACCACCCGCAAACGTCCTTCCGCGATATCCTGCTCCACCAGCGGGTAAGGCATGGTCGCCACACCCAGCCCGGCCAGCAACGCCTGACGTTTGTCCTCAATGGTGCTTACCGTCAGCCTTGGCTGTTTATCCAGCAACTGCACCGTCAGTACAGGACGCTCACGGGCGGTGTCCGCTACCGCAACGCCACGGTATTTCACTCGCGTCACTTCCGACAACGGCTCTGGCTCGTGGTGAATAGGGTGATCTGGCGCGGCAACGTACACATTCATCACCGAGTACAGCTTGCGCGAATTGATTTCGGATGACGATCGAAAGTGCATATCCGGCGCGACCACGATATCCGCCCGCCCCTGCTCCAGCCGCTCCCATGCCCCAGCCAGCACTTCAGTGATGATCGACAGTTGGGTGTTGGCCTTCGCTGCTAAACGATCCACCAGCGGGAACAGCTCAACCGTCGGCACCAGCGCTTCCGTCACCAGCGTCAGGTGTGTTTCCCAACCACGCGCCAGCGCTTCAGCGTCGGTAGTGAGTTTGTCTGCGGCTTCCAGCAACACACGGCCGCGCTCCAGCAGCATGCGCCCGACGTTGGTGAATTTTGTCCGGTGTCCGGAGCGATCAAACAGCACCACATCCAGCTCTTCTTCCAGTTTCTGCATGGTGTAGCTCAACGCGGAGGGAACGCGCCCTAACTCATCCGCTGCCGCAGCGAAGCTCCCTCGCCGATCAATTGCATCCATTACGCGCAGCGCTTCCAGCGTAAGTGCCCTTTCTTTCGCCATTTTTGTTCTCATTCAGGAAATTTGAACATACCGGGCAGAATATCTGGCTAACAATGAAGCGTCCATACCTTTAACATTGTTTTAAGTAAAGAGAGGTCAATAACGATGATTACTACCCGTACAGCAAAACAATGCGGACAAGCTGACTTCGGCTGGCTTCAGGCCCGCTACACTTTTTCTTTTGGACACTACTTTGACCCGAAACTTCTGGGCTATGCCTCACTGCGTGTATTAAACCAGGAAGTCCTCGCACCGGGCGCGTCTTTCCAGCCGCGTACCTACCCGAAAGTGGATATTCTGAACCTGATTCTGGAAGGTGAAGCCGAATATCGCGACAGTGAAGGCAACCATGTTCAGGCGAAAGCGGGCGAAGCGCTACTGATTGCCACCCAGCCTGGCATCAGCTACAGCGAACATAACCTGAGCAAAGATAAGCCGTTAACGCGTATGCAGTTATGGCTTGATGCCTGCCCGGAGCGGGAAAACCCGCCGGTGCAGAAAGTCATGATTACTGCGCGACCACAACAGTTGCTGGCCTCGCCGGATGGCAGCCAGGAGAGTTTGCAACTGCGTCAGCAGGTTTGGCTACACCATATCGAGATGGAAAAAGGCGAAGAACTGAGTATTCAGTTACATGGCCCGCGGGCGTATTTGCAGTCCATTCACGGGACAGTGCATGCAGTCACGCACTGCGAAGCCAGGGAAGCCCTGACGTGCGGTGACGGTGCGTTTATTCGTGACGAGGCTAACATAACGCTGGTTGCCGATACGCCTTTACGTGCATTACTGATAGATTTACCGGTGTGATAGTTGCGTTATGCAGGTAAGTCCATGAACAAAAACAGCAGAAGTACCCTCTCAGATAGTGCGCAATCCTCCCCCCACGATGCCACCTGTGGGTTTGGGTTTGAAGAGATGTTGACGGAACTGGAAGCCATTGTTGCCGAAGCCGAAATCCGGCTGGCGGAAGAAGAAGCCTCAGCCTGACTGTCCGCCCCGGTGCTGGCCGGGGCTACGCCTTGCCCGAACGTCTCTATGCTTTCCCTTGCCGCTACCGCCCGTATCAGCCACCGTTATTCAAACGAAACGCCCCCGGTGTTGTGCCAAAGCGCAGCTTGAATGCAGCGATAAACGCGCTGACATTCTCATACCCACATTGCGCCGCCGTCTCGCTGACAGACTCTCCCCTCAGTAAATACTCCAGTGAAGCCAGGATTCGCGTCTGCTGCCGCCACTGACTAAAACTGAGCCCGGTTTGCTCACTGAACAACCGGCTAAGTGTTCGAACGCTAAGCCCAAAGCGAGAAGCCAACTGCGTTTGCCGGATCGTAGTCTCGGGCTGCATTAATAGCAATTCAGCTACCTGCCGGGCGCGACGGTCTTCCGGCAGTATCAGTCTCAGCGGCGCAGGAGATAGCTGTGCGATTTCGTCAACCATTACTGTCAGAAGATGTCGCTGTCGCTGCTGTTCCGCCGGGTTTGTTACACGATGACGCAGCCTTTCCATTAGCAGCATCAAAAAAGGATCGGCAAACCAGATGCCCGCCTGCGCGGATAAAGCCACGCCGTCAAGCTGCATGCTGATCCCATCGATGTCGCCAACGCTCCAGGCGCTGTGGCGCATATGCGCAGGAAACCAGCCGAGGGTTGCGGGAGTCAGCGCCCACTGCGCATGCTCTGTCTGTACAATCATCATGCCACGGTGGATGCAGAACAACTGCCCGGTCGCGTGCTGGTGCCAGTCAGTTTTATGTTTGCTTTGATGCGTCAGTCGCTCACTGTGCACAATTAACATGGCTGATTCACCGTATTTAATGACCTGTTACGGCTAATATACCGTTCACCGGCTTCGATATCCTCTGCTTACCCGAATCAATGAGGATCAAACGATGTCCGATGTCTCTCAGCGCGTTGCCCTGGCATTACATGCTATCGTCTGCAACCCGGAACACGATGAAGCCAAAATCCGCGCATTCTTTTCACCACAGTATCGTCAGTATGTGGACGGTGAGTCGCTGGACTTCCACGGTTTTGTGGATCATATGGCCAGGCTTAAGCAACTGACACACGCTATTGAGGTGACCATTATCGCCATCGCCCATGCCGACCAGGAGGTGCTAACCCACCACCGGGTCGTGGTGAGTAAGAAAGCGGGCGGGCAGTCACATGTCGACGTGCTGGCACATTTTACGCTACAGGACGGGATGATCATCCGCTGTGAGGAGTTGACGCGCCTGATTCAGGGCCCGGAAGGCGATCGCTCGCTGGGTCACATTCGGTGACTACGCTGGCTACTTACGCGCAATAACGCCCTGTACGAAGCACCGCAGAAAGCAAAAACCCGCCGAAGCGGGTTTTTACCTGAAAAATTGAAACTGACCGATAAGCCGGGTTCTGTCGTGGACAGTCATTCATCTAGGCCAGCAATCGCTCACTGGCTCAAGCAGCCTACCCGGGTTCAGTACGGGCCGTACCTTGTGAACCCCTATTTGGCCTTGCTCCGGGTGGAGTTTACCGTGCCGCGAACTGTTGCCAGACGCGCGGTGCGCTCTTACCGCACCCTTTCACCCTTACCTGATCCCGCTTGCGCGGGCCATCGGCGGTTTGCTCTCTGTTGCACTGGTCGTAGGCTTGCGCCTCCCAGGCGTTACCTGGCACCCTGCCCTATGGAGCCCGGACTTTCCTCCCCTTCGCCCGTCTCCCCCGAAGGAGGACTGCGACGAAGCGGCGACTGTCTGGTCAGCTTCGGCGCGCAGTATAGAGGGTTTGCGCGCGGCTGTCACCCTTCCGTCAACATTCCGACCTGCAGGGTGGCCGCAATGTTACGTGAAGCGCGATAAATATTGTCAAACGCGCCGCGGAACGCCTCCTCCAGCGTGCTGATACTGGTCAACACGCTGAACACCGCATCTATCCCATACTGATGCACAACGCCGACATCGCTGGTCAGGCTACCGGCAATGCCGATAACCGGCTTATGGTATTTTTTGGCAACGTGCGCAACACCCACCGGCACTTTACCGTGGATGCTCTGACTGTCGATACGCCCTTCGCCCGTCACTACCAGCGTGCAATCGTGAATATGTTCTTCGAGATTCAGCGCCTGGGTGACAATCTCAATACCACTGCGCAGTTCCGCGCCGAGGAATGCCATCAGCGCGGCCCCCATGCCGCCTGCCGCACCGGAACCGGGTACATTCTTCACATCCACATGCAGACATGTTTTGATCACATCAGCAAAATGACCGAGGTTGCGATCCAGTTCGACGATCAACGCTTCAGTCGCACCTTTTTGCGGTCCAAAAATGCGCGATGCGCCTTTCTCACCGGTTAAGGGATTTGTTACATCACAGGCAACGCGCAGGGTGCAGTGTTTCAGCCGCGGATCCAGCCCGGAAATATCAATGGTGTTAAGGCTCATTAAACTACCGCCACCGTAACCCATTTCGGTGCCGTTGGCGTCAGTCAGTCTGGCACCCAATGCCTGCACCATACCCGCGCCGCCATCGTTCGTGGCGCTACCGCCGATGCCAATAATAATGTTTGTCGCCCCATGCTCCAGCGCCTGCAAAATAAGTTCCCCGGTGCCGCGCGAAGTGGTAATCAAAGGATTACGTAATTCAGGAGGGACAAGCGCCAGTCCGCTGGCAGCTGCCATTTCGATAAAAGCCGTTTTGCCATCGCCAGACATTCCCCAGCAGGCCTCAACACTTTCACCCAGTGGGCCAGTCACGTTCGCAGTGTGAACGGTGCCTTGCGTGGCGGCAATCATGGCTTCAACCGTACCTTCACCACCATCCGCGACCGGAACTGAAACGTACTGAGCATCGGGAAATATTTCCCGAAATCCTTTTTCTATCGCCTGCGCTACCTCAGAGGCAGACAGGCTTTCTTTATAAGAGTCTGGGGCGATTACGATTTTCATAATGGTTAGCCTGAAAGTGCCGCGCAAACCAGGCACTTCATCCCCCAGGCTCGGGCAATACGAAGCCCGTCAACAACCTGAAAGATGCTGATGTAAAAGAGATCAAGGGCGCCGTTACGCGCCCCTTCTGGTTAACGAGTGACTTCGATTTTCGCCAGTTTCTCGTAGTAGCACGCAATCGCGCTGTGATCAGCATTACCCAGACCATCTGCACGCAATGCCTGCATCATTTCCATCACGGCCGCCGTCAGCGGCAGTTGCGCGCCCACACCATGAGACGTATCCAACGCGTTGGAGAGATCTTTGATATGCAGATCGATACGGAAACCCGGTTTGAAGTTGCGATCCATCACCATCGGTGCTTTTGCTTCCAGCACGGTACTGCCCGCCAGACCGCCACGAATTGCCTGGAATACCAGATCCGGATTCACACCAGCTTTCGTTGCCAGCGTCAGTGCTTCAGACATGGCAGCAATGTTCAACGCCACGATCACCTGATTTGCCAGTTTGGTTACATTGCCCGCACCGATATCACCGGTGTGCACCACAGAGCCAGCCATGGCTTTCAGCAGATCGTAATATTTATCGAAAATCGCTTTATCGCCGCCCACCATGACTGACAGGGTGCCATCGATAGCTTTCGGTTCGCCGCCGCTCACCGGCGCGTCCAGCATATCAATGCCTTTCGCTTTCAGCGCGTCGCTAATCTCACGGCTTGCCAGCGGAGCGATAGAGCTCATGTCGATCAGCACAGTACCGGCTTTCGCACCTTCAATGATGCCCCCTTCGCCCAGCGCCACTTCTTTTACATGCGGGGAGTTAGGCAGCATAGTGATGATCACATCACACTGTTCAGCAACGGCTTTCGCGCTGGTGGCGGCTTCAGCGCCTGCGGCGATCACTTCGGCAACCGCGTCCTGGTTACGGTCCACGACCACCAGTGAGTAACCTGCTTTAATGAGGTTTTTACTCATTGGTTTACCCATGATGCCCAGGCCAATGAAACCAACTTTCATCGTCATAATTGCGTCTCTCTCTCTTTAATGGTGGTTTGGTTATTTCTTAAAGGTGTCGGCCAGTTTCTGCGTAGCAGAACGGAACACGCCCAAATCGCTACCGACAGCAACCACGGTCGCCCCCCATTCCAGGTAACGACGCGCGTCCGCTTCAACCGGTGCCAGGATACCGCTCGGTTTGTTGTGCGCTTTGGCGCGGGCAAAAATGTGCTGAATAGTGCGTTGAACTTCCGGGTGCGCAGCGTTGCCGATATAGCCCAGGGTCGCAGCCAGATCGCTCGGCCCCACAAACACGCCGTCTACACCGTCGGTAGACAGAATGGCGTCCAGGTTATCCACTCCCGCCTGGCTTTCAATCTGCACCAGGATGGAAATATTGGCGTTAGACTGGCGGAAGTAATCCGGTACAGTGCCAAACATATTGGCGCGATGAGAGACAGAGACCCCGCGGATACCTTCTGGCGGATAACGGGTCGCGGCGACAGCGTTCATCGCTTCTTCTTCCGTTTCCACGAACGGGATCAAGAAGTTGTAGAAACCGATGTCCAGCAGGCGTTTAATCACAACCGGATCATTAGTCGGCACACGCACCACCGGTGCGCTGACGCTGCCTTTTAAGGCCATTAATTGCGGTACAAAAGTGAGCACGTCGTTAGGGGCGTGTTCGCCGTCCAGAAGCAGCCAGTCAAAGCCTGCCAGGCCCAGAACTTCAGTGCTGATATGACTACCCAGCGCAGACCAACAACCGATTTGAATCTGTTGCGCCGCCAGCGCGGCTTTGAATTTGTTTGGGAAGATATCGTTATTCATCTTTTGTACCTTAATGAGTTGTTGCTTATTTCTTCAGTTCCATACGTTTGATGTCGCCAACCACAAACAGGTAGCAGACCATCATCATCAGCGCTGAACAGCCAACGAACACCAACGCACCGTTGAAAGAATGCAACTCCTTAACCATGTATCCGATGACCAGCGGCGTTACGATAGACGCTACGTTACCGAACACGTTGAATACACCGCCGCACAGCCCAACAATTTCTTTCGGCGCGACGTCGGAAATAACCGGCCAGCCCAGCGCGCCGAAGCCTTTACCAAAGAATGCGAGCGCCATCAGTGCGACTACCAGTGTTGTGTTATCGGTGTAATTACACAGAATGATGCTTGAAGCCAGTAACATGCCGACAACGATAGGGAATTTACGCGCCACCGTCAGGGTGGAACCACGTTTGATCAGATAATCGGAGAACAACCCGCCCAGCACACCACCGGCAAAACCGCACAGCGCCGGAATGGAAGCCACAAACCCGACCTTCAAAATCGACATGCCCTTTTCCTGCACCAGATAAATCGGGAACCATGTCAGGAAGAACCAGGTAATGGTGTTCAGGAAGTATTGCCCGAAGAACACGCCGAGCATCATGCGGTTGCAGAGCAATTGCTTGATGTAATCCATTTTAGGACCGGCTTTTTGGCTGTCGTCGGTTTTCTTGTGATCCATATCCACAACCGCGCCATTCTTCTCGATGTACTCCAGTTCTTCGCGGGTCATACGAGGATGATCGGTCGGGTTGTGGACAAACTTAACCCAGGCGAAGGTCAGCACAAAACCGATCGCACCCATCACGGTAAACACATGTTCCCAGCCCCAGGCAAATGTCAGCCAGCCCAGCAGCGGCGAGAACAGTGCCAGGGAGAAGTACTGCGCGGAGTTAAAAATCGCCGAAGCAGTACCGCGTTCTTTTGCCGGGAACCAGGCTGCCACAATGCGGGCGTTCGCCGGGAAGGATGGCGCTTCAGAGAAGCCCAGCATAAAACGCATGAAAAACATGGAGATCCCTGCCAACGCGATCGGGAATACGTCGACAAAACCTTGCAGGAAGGTAAAGAGCGACCAGAAAAACAGGCTCCAGGTATAGACCTTTTTCGAGCCGAAGCGGTCGAGCAGCCAGCCACCCGGAATCTGCATCAACAAATAAGCCCAGCCAAAAGCGGAAAAGATGTAGCCCATCGATACAGAATCAAGCTGCAACGCTTTCGCCACTTCTGTTCCGGCGATAGAAAGCGTCGCGCGATCGGCATAGTTAATTGCGGTGACGATAAATATAATCAGCAGAATTAAATAACGGGTGGGTAAACCCCGTTTTGTCTCGACGGCATGTTCAATAGTCATTTTAATTTCCTCGGGCACCGCTAACTTTTAAAATATAATTATATTTTCCGTTTATTATCCGATTTTATTTAAGCACTCGAAACTTAATATCAAATAATTGGCACTTCGATTTTATAGCCCCCAGTATAAACAGCGTTATGACGCCACACACTGGTGTGTTGCTCAATTTTAACATTGAACAGAAAGAATATTTTGAGCATATGCACATAACCCTGGGCGCTGATGCACAGATCTTGCAATATCCAGCCCCACCACACGGGGAATCGCGGAAATAAGTGATTTAGATCACATTTTAGTATTTAAACTCCTGACATTCTTATTTCAGCAAACAAGATTTTTATTTCTGATATTTATTCCAGAATAAAGAATTGGTTCCTTTCTTTGAGTAATGCATCATACAGTTAGCTGGAGATTACTTGACAATGTCCGACATTGAAATTAGACAGCAATCGCCTGGGGCGTTTTATATTAAGGTACACGACACCGATAATGTCGCTATCATCGTTAATGACAATGGCTTAAAGGCGGGTACGCGTTTTCCGGACGGTCTCGAGCTGGTTGAGCATATTCCTCAAGGCCATAAAGTCGCCCTCGTGGATATTCCGCATCATGGCGAAATCGTACGTTATGGTGAAGTCATTGGTTACGCCGTACGTGATATTCCTCGTGGTAGCTGGATTGATGAGTCCATGGTCGAGCTGCCAACAGCGCCACCGCTGAACACACTGCCGCTGGCCACCAAAGTGCCAGAGCCATTGCTGCCGCTGGAAGGTTACACCTTTGAAGGTTACCGCAATGCAGACGGCAGCGTCGGCACCAAAAACCTGCTCGGCTTGACCACCAGCGTGCACTGCGTTGCCGGAGTGGTGGATTATGTCGTGAAGATTATCGAACGCGACCTGCTGCCGAAATACCCGAACGTCGACGGCGTGGTCGGTCTGAACCACTTATATGGCTGCGGCGTGGCGATCAACGCGCCTGCGGCAGTGATCCCCATTCGCACCATCCATAACATCTCCCTGAACCCGAACTTCGGCGGCGAAGTGATGGTGATTGGTCTGGGTTGCGAAAAATTGCAGCCGGAACGCCTGCTGCAAGGTACTGAAGATGTGCAGTCTATTCCGGTGGATAGCGCCAGCATTGTGCGTTTGCAGGACGAGCACCATGTCGGCTTCCGCTCCATGATTGACGATATTTTGCAGGTTGCAGAACGCCACCTGGCGAAACTCAACCAGCGTAAACGTGAAACCTGTCCGGCCTCTGAACTGGTTGTCGGTATGCAGTGCGGCGGCAGCGACGCTTTCTCCGGTGTCACGGCAAACCCGGCGGTCGGTTATGCATCTGATCTGCTGATCCGTTGCGGCGGCACCGTGATGTTTTCTGAAGTGACCGAAGTCCGCGATGCGATCCACCTGCTGACACCGCGCGCCATCAACGAAGAAGTGGGCAAACGTCTGCTGGAAGAGATGGCCTGGTACGATAACTACCTGGACATGGGTAAAACCGACCGCAGCGCCAACCCTTCTCCGGGGAACAAAAAAGGCGGTCTGGCAAATGTGGTGGAAAAAGCGCTGGGCTCGATTGCCAAATCCGGTAAAAGCGCCATTTCTGAAGTGCTCTCTCCTGGCCAGCGCCCGACCAAACGCGGCCTGATTTACGCGGCCACCCCGGCGAGCGACTTTGTTTGTGGGACGCAACAGGTTGCTTCCGGCATCACCGTTCAGGTATTCACCACCGGTCGTGGTACCCCTTACGGACTGATGGCTGTCCCGGTGATTAAAATGGCGACCCGTACTGAACTGGCAAACCGTTGGTTCGACCTGATGGATATCAACGCCGGGACCATCGCCACAGGTGAAGAGACTATCGAAGATGTGGGCTGGAAGCTGTTCCACTTTATCCTTGATGTGGCCAGCGGCCGGAAGAAAACCTTCTCGGATCAATGGGGCCTTCACAACCAGCTGGCGGTATTTAACCCGGCTCCGGTGACCTGATTTTTATAAAAAAGTTGTAAACCTCAACCTTAAGCATGGCTCCGGCCATGCTTTTTTTATTGTAATAAACCGCAATGACTATTGGCCTTGATTATCCAGCGCGTATTTATACAGCGCATTTTTCTTCACGCCGTGGATTTCCGCGGCCAGCGCGGCGGCCTTTTTCAGCGGCAACTCCGCTTGCAGCAACGCCAGCGTGCGCAGCGCATCGGCGGGAAGTTCGTCTTCCTGTGCTTTATGGCCTTCCACAATTAATACCATTTCGCCTTTGCGACGGTTTTCGTCTTCTTTGACCCACGCCAGCAACTCACCAACCGGCAAGCCTTGAATGGTTTCCCAGGTTTTGGTCAGTTCACGCGCCAGCACCACATAACGGGATTCGCCCCAGACGGCGACCATATCTTCCAGGCTTTCCAACAAACGATGGGTCGATTCATAAAAAATCAGCGTACGGCTTTCTGTTTCCAGCCCTTTTAACGTATCGCGGCGGCCTTTTGATTTGGCTGGCAGAAAACCTTCATAGCAGAAACGGTCCGAGGGCAGCCCCGCCGCACTCAGTGCCGCAATAGCCGCACAGGGCCCCGGCAGAGGAACAACGCGAATACCGGCTTCCCGGCAGGTACGCACCAGGTGATAGCCCGGATCGTTAATCAGCGGCGTACCAGCATCTGACACCAACGCGATATTCTGCCCCTCTCTCAGTTTCGCCACCAGCGTGTCGGCTTTTTGTTGCTCATTGTGATCGTGCAGCGCAAACAAACGGGCGTTAATGGCGAAGTGCTGGAGCAATAAACCGGTGTGACGTGTGTCCTCAGCAGCAATTAAATCAACGGTTTGCAACACAGTCAGCGCACGTTGAGTAATATCAGCCAAATTCCCGATGGGAGTAGGTACAATATAGAGCTGACCCTGAGAATTCTCCGCCGATTCGTGTTGTTTCATTGTTTCATCCGTATTGCCGATTTAATATTGAGCATTGCGTAAAAAATATCACTGGATACAGTATGCTACCGTCAACATTTCTACGTTCGAAAGCCACACGCTGCCTGCCTGTGGTGCTGGCCGCCCTGCTGTTTGCTGGCTGTGGCACCCGGTCTGGTGACCAGAGCGCCGCGCATATGCAAGGGGCAGCGCAGGCTAATTCTGCTTTTTACCTGCAGCAGATGCAGCAAAGCACAGATGATAGCAAGACCAACTGGCAATTACTCGCCATTCGTGCACTGCTGAAAGAGGGGAGAACCCAGCAGGCAAGCGAGCTGTTTGGCAAGCTACCGCAGGATCTGAACGATACCCAGCGTAAAGAGTACAGCCTGCTCTCTGCAGAGCTGAAACTCGCGCAGCGGGATTTTGCCGGTGCGCTGGCGTTACTGAATAAAATCGATCCTGCCGACCTTGAGCAGCAGCAACAGGCCCGCTACTGGCAGATCGGCATCACCGCCTCTCAGGGTAAACCGTCGCTGACACTGCTGCGCGCATTGATTGCCCAGGAGCCGCTGTTAACCACCCCGGAAGAAAAACAGAAAAATATCGACGCCACCTGGCAGGCGCTGTCATCTTTTAATCAGGATCAGGCAAAGGCTTTTGTGATCAACGCCGATGAAGTCACCCTGCAAGGCTGGCTTGATCTGCAACGCGTGTGGATCGACAACCGTAACGATCCGAATATGTTGAAAGCCGGTATCACCGACTGGCAGACTCGTTATCCGCAAAACCCGGGGGCGAAAACCCTGCCGAGCCAGCTATCGAATCTGCAAAATTTTAAACCCGCATCTGCCAACAGAATCGCCCTGCTGCTGCCATTAAATGGCCAGGCCGCAGTCTTTGGCCGGGCTATTCAGCAAGGTTTTGAAGCCGCGAAAAACGGAGTGTCTGCGGTGTCCGGCCCGGCAGTACCGCAACAGGTGGCTCAGGCGGCAACCAGCCCGGTAGTGAGTCCATCACAAACCAGCGTCAGCGATCTGACCGACGCCTCTGCGCAGCAAGACGCTGTCGCGCCAGATGCGCAACAAGCTGTAGCGCCGGACAACGCGGCGCAAACCGCAATAGCTCCTGCTACCACAGAAACCACACCGGCGACGGAGACGGCGCAACCCGCAGATGCCAATGCAACGCAGCCCGTAGCCGCGCCTGCTGTGGCAGCAACACCAGCCAACCCTGGCGTAGAGCTGAAAATTTATGACACCAGCGCGCAGCCGATGGATCAGGTGCTCAATCAGGTGCAGCAGGATGGCGCCAGCATCGTGGTAGGTCCGCTGTTGAAAAACAACGTTGAAGAGCTGATGCGCAGCCACACCACACTGAACGTGCTGGCGCTCAACCAGCCGGAAAACGTCGAGAACCGCGCCAACATTTGCTACTTCGCCCTCTCTCCGGAAGATGAAGCCCGCGATGCCGCACGCCATATCCACGAGCAGGGCCGCCATGCGCCGTTATTGCTGATCCCACGTAGCGCGCTGGGCGATCGCATCAGCAACGCCTTTGCTCAGGAGTGGCAAAAACTGGGTGGCGGCGTCGTACTGGCACAAAAATTTGGCTCTACCGCTGAGCTGCGTATGGGGATTAACAGCGGTTCCGGCATTGCGATGACCGGCAGCCCGGTGCTCTCCAGCCTGCCGAAACAGCAGGGCATGACCATTGGTGGGCTGAACATTCCTGCGCCGCCGACCGATGCGCAAATCAGCGGCAGTGGCAATATTGACGCGGCGTATATCGTGGCGACACAGGATGAAATTGCGCTGATCAAACCGATGATCACCATGCGTACCGGCAGTCAGAGCGGCGTGATGCTGTATGCCAGTTCCCGCAGTGCACAAGGCGGCGCAGGCCCGGATTTCCGCCTTGAAATGGAAGGATTGCAATTTAACGATATCCCGATGCTCGCGGGTGCTAACCCCTCGCTGATGCAGCAGGCGCTGAAAAGCGTGAACAATGACTATTCACTGGCGCGCTTGTATGCAATGGGCGTCGATGCCTGGTCGCTGGCGAATAACTTCTCGCAAATGCGCCAGGTGCCAGGGTTCGAACTCAATGGCAATACTGGCGATTTGACCGCCACTCAGGATTGCGTGATCAACAGGAAGTTGTCATGGCTCAAATACCAGCAGGGGCAAATCGTCCCGGCGAGTTAAATCGTAAACAGACCGGCGACGCGTGGGAAGCCAAAGCGCGTTGCTGGCTGGAAAGCAAAGGACTGCAGTTTATCGCCGCCAATGCGCGCGAGCGCGGCGGCGAGATTGATTTGATAATGCGGCACAATCACACCACCGTATTTATCGAGGTACGTTATCGCAGGTCAGGCCGTTTCGGTGGCGCATTGAGTAGTGTCACCCGGGCGAAGCAAGTGAAACTGCTGCATACCGCCCGTTTGTGGCTCGCCCGGCACAATGGGAGTTTTGATACTGTGGATTGCCGGTTTGATGTGATAGCCTTCACCGGAAATGAGGTTGAGTGGATACAAAACGCCTTTAACGACCACTCATAATTGCTGAATGATAGGGATTACCGTGCTCGAACGAATTAAAGTCTGCTTTACGGAAAGCATTCAAACGCAAATTGCGGCGGCGGAAGCGTTGCCTGACGCCATTTCCCGCGCCGCCATGACAATGGTCCACTCCCTGCTTAACGGCAACAAAATCCTCTGTTGTGGCAATGGCACGTCTGCCGCCAACGCACAGCATTTTGCTGCCAGCATGATCAACCGTTTTGAAACAGAACGTCCCAGTTTACCTGCCATTGCACTTAATACCGATAATGTGGTCTTAACGGCAATAGCAAACGATCGTCTGCATGATGAGATTTACGCTAAGCAGGTTCGGGCGCTCGGTCATACCGGCGATATTTTGCTCGCTATCTCTACGCGGGGTAACAGTCGCGATATCGTGAAGGCCGTGGAAGCGGCGGTAACACGCGATATGTCAATTATCGCGTTGACGGGCTATGACGGTGGCGAGCTGGCGGGTCTGCTGGGGCCGCAGGATGTCGAAATTCGTATTCCTTCCCACCGCAGCGCGCGCATTCAGGAGATGCACATGCTGACGGTTAATTGCTTATGCGATCTGATTGATAACACGCTTTTTCCTCACCAGGATGATTAAGGAGTACACATGAAGGCATTTACGCCCCTCGCAGTCCTTATTTCCGCGCTGCTGTTACAAGGTTGTGTTGGCGCTGTGGTGGTAGGTTCCGCAGCCGTGGGCACCAAAGCCGCGACGGATCCGCGTACCGTGGGCACCCAGGTAGACGACAGTACACTGGAACTGCGCGTGAATAGTGCGCTGTCGAAAGACGAACAGATTAAGAAAGAAGCGCGTGTTAACGTCACTGCCTATCAAGGGAAAGTGTTGCTGACAGGCCAGGCGCCAAATACCGATCTCTCTTCCCGGGCAAAACAGATTGCCGTGGGCGTTGACGGTGCCACCGAAGTCTTTAACGAGATCCGCCAGGGTCAGCCCATTGGTCTGGGCACCGCCTCTTCCGATACCTGGATCACCACCAAGGTGCGCTCTCAACTCTTAAGCAGCGATCAGGTGAAATCGTCTAACGTGAAAGTCACCACGGAAAACGGCGAGGTGTTCCTGATGGGCCTGGTGACCGACCGTGAAGGCAAAGCCGCAGCGGACATCGCCAGCCGCGTCAGTGGTGTTAAACACGTCACCACCGCGTTTACCTTTATCAAGTAACAAAAAAACCCGGCATCGCCGGGTTTTCTTTTTCTTTGTCTGTCATCAGAACAGGGCAATCGTTCCGGTGATCATCCCACACAGCGCCACCAGGCCCGCCGTCATCCATAAGGCTTTCGCCGGGAATGATTTACGCAGCATGATAAGCGACGGCAAGCTCACCGCCGGTAACGTAATCAACAAGGCCAGCGCAGGTGCCATGCCCATACCGGCCAGCATCATGGTCTGAACAATTGGGATTTCCGCGGCTGTTGGAATGACAAACAGGCAGCCGACAACCGCCATCACGATCACCCACAGCAACGTATTGTCGATAGCGCCATCTGCATGCGGGAACAACCAGACGCGCGCTGCGCCCAGCACCAGTACAGCCAGAATATAAACAGGAATGGTGCTCCAGAAAAGCTGCCACAGCGCTTTCCCCCAACGTGCCATAAAGCTGCCCTGCGGCTCCGGCAGCGTGATATCCACGGCGTCCGCCTGCTGCGAGTTCTCTTTCACCAACGCCTGCACCAGCATCGCCACGCCAAGGACAGTCACCAGCCCCGCCACAAGGCGAATAGCGGCAAAATGCCAGCCGAGCACAAACCCCATAAACACCAGCGTAGCCGGATTCAGCAGCGGGTTACCCATCCAGAATGCCAGTGCGCCGCCCATCGATACACGCTGGCGGCGCATACCAGCGGCAACCGGCGCAGCACAGCAGGAGCACATCATGCCAGGTAAGGCGAACAGCGTGCCAAAGAGCGTACCGCTAAAGCGTTTTTGCCCCAGCGTCCGCAGCAACCAGTCACGCGGGATCAACACCTGAATTAACGATCCCAGCAGCACGCCCAATACGGCAGCTTTCCAGACGGCAAGGAAATAGACCATTGCGTAATCCCATGCCGCTTTAAACGGACTGGCATCGGCCTGTGCGAGAATAGATTTACCAATACTGTGTGTTTCTGCAGCAGTGAAGGCTTTGCCGTAATAAGGCTGCCATTTCACATACCAAAGACCAACAATAACAACAAGAAAGAACAGCGCGGGTTTCCACCACTGAAAGCGGGCTGCCGCCTGAGATGAAGACTGACCAGTCATAACAATCCCCGGGGATAAAGTGATTTGAGCCTGCGAATAGTACGCCGGAAATACTATTTTGCAAACGCACGCTCAGCGGCGATCGCGCGAAGCTGCGCCGACCTGATGATCTGCACCCCACGATTATCTGGCGAAAATGCCAGCGTCAGTAATGCCAGCGCGACATCCTGCGCACGGATTGACTTCCAGTTGCCCGGTAGAAAACGAAAAAGCGGTGCCAGCAACGACTCATTAACACGTGTCTTCTGGCGATCCCCCAGCAGCATAGACGGGCGGGCAATAGTCAATGAAGGCCACTCCTGCGCGATTAACGCATTCTCCATTTCGCCTTTTACCCGGTTATAAAAAAAGGGGGAACGTGCATTGGCTCCCATGGCACTGACCACCAGCATCTGTTTCGCGCCCAGTCGCAAACCGGCGATCGCCGTGTCCACCACCAGCGTGAAATCCGCATGGATGAATGCCTCTTTACTGCCCGCTTCGCGCCGCGTGGTGCCAAGGCAGCAAAACACCGTGTCCACGGGTTCCGTCACCTGCGCCAGCGCGTCGGTTAATTGCGGATCGTGGGGATTGAACACGCCCGCGACGTCATCCAACGGGCGCCTGGTCGGTGCGGCAATGGCGGTGATGCGCGGCTCATTAATCAGTAGCCGCAGCAAATGCCCACCCACCAGACCGGTCGCCCCGGTCAGTAATATACGTTGCATCTCTCCCCCCTTTGCAGATGAATCTGTCTTGCAATACTCGCCCGCTGAACCAGGCTTACTGTTCTGGTGAATTATCAGTATGAATAATTCGCCTCTCTGAAGCCAAAACAACGGAGGAATTATGAGCAAGAAAATTGCTGTCTTGATCACCGACGAGTTTGAAGATTCAGAATTCACGTCGCCGGCGCAGGAATTTCGTAAAGCCGGACATGAAGTTATCACCATTGAGAAACAAGCCGGGAAAACCGTGCACGGTAAAAAAGGCGAAGCCGATGTGGTTATCGATAAAGCCATTGATGACGTTCGCCCGGCGGATTTTGATGCGCTGTTACTACCGGGCGGGCATTCGCCGGATTACCTGCGCGGGGACGATCGCTTTGTAACCTTTACGCGGGACTTTATCAGCGCCGGTAAACCTGTTTTCGCCATTTGCCATGGCCCACAGCTGCTGATCAGCGCAGATGTGGTGAGAGGGCGTAAGCTGACGGCAGTGAAACCCATCGTTGTGGATGTGAAAAATGCCGGGGGCGAATTTTATGACCAGGAGGTGGTGATCGATAATGATCAACTGGTCACCAGCCGAACCCCCGATGATTTGCCGGCCTTCAACCGCGAGGCACTGCGTTTACTGGGCGCCTGATTCACGGACCCAGTGAAGCTTTTTGCCAAACCCCAGCGTGTTGTCGGTGAATTTCACCTCGTTGAGGCGAATTTCCCACATCGGGGCTGACAACATGCGGGCTACCGGAAAGCGACGGTTGTACTGCGCACGCGGCGCCGCGCTTTCCTCTTCATCCAGCCGACGGATCTCCCCGGCAAACTGAACACCACGGATTAACGCCACGGTTTTCGGTTGACCGTTTACCGTACCGGCGACCTGCGCTTTCAGGCCAGTCATTTGCCCATGGCGCGTCTGGTCTTCACTCAGGACATAAAACGCCACGGCGTGCGGATCATAGAAATAAAATGCATTGGCGCACCATAACTCTCCCCTGTTCGCCACGCACCAGGTCACCACATGCTGTTTTGCCAGCCAGCGATTAATGGCCGCAAGAGTCTCCATATTTGCCCTTCCTCGTGTTATTTTTCCGTTCACATTAACATAATGAATACTGCCATGACGCCCTGGTTTCTCTATCTTATTCGTACGCCAGACAATACCCTCTACACCGGCATTACGACCGATGTCGCACGTCGCTTTACGCAGCATCAAAACGGAAAAGGGGCAAAAGCGTTACGGGGAAAAGGTGCCCTGCAGCTGGTCTTTTCAGCACAAGTGGGGGACAAATCGATCGCGCTGCGGCTGGAATACCGAATCAAGCAATTGAACAAGCGCCAGAAAGAGCGCCTCGTCGCCGGGGATGGCTCATTCGAAGCGCTGCGAGAGAGTTTGCTATCGTCTGCAGTTACAGGCGATTAAAGTGCTCTGAATACTCAACCAGACCGCGAACACCGTGTAAGGCATCGTCGGCCAGGCGGTGCACCAAAAACGCAGATTCGGTGTCCGGCCAACGGCAATGCAGGCCGTGCTGCGCCGCGTTTTCAAAACCGAGACGGCTGTAGAAAGCTGGATCGCCCAGTGTCACAGCCGCCGCATAGCCAAATTCATTCAGCGAATCCAGCCCTTCGTACACCAGCTGCCGCGCAATACCCTGACCGCGGTACTGCTCGTCCACCGCCAGCGGTGCAAGCCCGACCCATTGCAGTTCCTCGCCCTCAACCGTGACCGGGCTGAATGCAACATAGCCAATCACTTGCCCTTCATCATCGGTTGCGACAAATCCCAGCGTGATCAAACCGTCTTCGCGCAGGTCGTGCACCAGCCGGGCTTCGCCCTCACCGCCAAAGCTGCGCCGGAGCAACGCGTCGATACCCGGCGCATCAATGGGAATTTCAACTCTAATCAGCATGGCTCACCTACAGAAGGTTGTGTCGTTGCAGGCGGCGCTTGCAGGCCAGCCTCAACAAATTCCGCCAACTGCAACAGCATCACCCGCAGGGGTTTTGGCATCTGCTCCAGTTCAATGGCGTCCATCAAATTCTTGACGTAAAGCCCAAGCTCCGTATCCCCTTCAATGACCAGTCGGCGCTGGAAGAAGAGTGTATCCGGATCCTGTTTGCGTGCGGCTATCATCAGCAAATCACTGGCATCTGCGCTGAAGCTCACATCGGCGTCCGCCGATTCGCGCACGATCAACCGCCCGTCCTCCACAGAGGTATACCACGTCAGGCCAATATCACGAACCTGAATACTTAACCAGCGGCCTTCCAGAAACTCAAGCTCTCCGTCCGCCAGAGCCTGTTGGAACTGCCAGCGCAGCACCTGCTCCAGGACCTGGCGCTTGATGGCGAAAGGCGTCAGCTTAACCGGCACACTCAGTAACGACGGACCAAAGTGAACAAGATGTGAACGCAATTTTTCCAACACGAGCTTTACTCCCTGAAATGATAATGACTGCTATTTTGCCACATCAATGAAATGACATAGCGGCGCAAATCAACAATTCCACAATAAATCGGCCCCGATTATTGGTATTGCCAATACACATTTAACTGCCTCAAATCAAGAATTGTCGCAGACAGGTTAACTAAAATCCCAGTTCGTTAACAATTAGCGCCCCCAGGGGTACGACCTGGCCACTGCGCCCCCGATTGCAGGATACACTATGGAGTTGCTCTGCCCTGCCGGAAACCTTCCGGCATTGAAGGCGGCCATCGAAAACGGTGCCGACGCTGTCTATATCGGCCTGAAAGATGACACCAACGCCCGCCATTTTGCCGGACTCAATTTTACGGAGAAAAAACTCCAGGAGGCGGTCAGTTTTGTGCATCAGCACCGCCGCAAGCTGCATATTGCCATCAACACCTTTGCGCATCCGGATGGCTACTCACGCTGGGAGCGTGCGGTGGATATGGCAGCGCAAATTGGTGCCGATGCGTTGATCCTGGCGGATCTGGCGATGCTGGAGTATGCCACCGAGCGTTATCCGCACATTGAACGCCATGTTTCCGTGCAGGCTTCTGCGACCAATGAAGAGGCTATTCGCTTTTATCACCGCCACTTTGATGTTGCCCGCGTCGTGCTGCCGCGTGTGTTATCTATCCACCAGGTTAAACAACTGGCTCGCGTGACTCCCGTGCCGCTGGAAGTGTTCGCTTTTGGCAGCCTGTGCATTATGGCGGAAGGACGCTGCTACCTCTCCTCTTATCTGACGGGTGAATCGCCGAATACCGTGGGCGCATGCTCCCCGGCGCGCTTTGTCCGTTGGCAGCAAACCCCGCAGGGGCTGGAATCACGCCTCAACGAGGTACTGATTGATCGTTATCAGGATGGCGAAAACGCGGGTTACCCAACCCTGTGCAAAGGGCGTTATCTGGTGGATGGCGAGCGCTACCACGCGCTGGAAGAGCCCACCAGCCTGAACACGCTGGAGCTTCTGCCGGAGCTGCTGGCGGCGAACATCGCATCGGTCAAAATCGAAGGGCGTCAGCGTAGCCCGGCCTATGTGAGCCAGGTGGCAAAAGTGTGGCGTCAGGCAATTGATCGCTGTATGGCTTCCCCGCAACATTTCGTGCCGCAGCCCGCGTGGATGGACACGCTGGGAGCAATGTCTGAAGGTACACAAACCACCCTTGGTGCGTACCACCGTAAATGGCAGTAGGTAGAACATGAAATATTCATTAGGGCCAGTGCTTTACTACTGGTCAAAAGAGACGCTGGAAGACTTTTATCACCAGGCGGCGAACAGCACTGCCGATGTGATCTATCTTGGCGAAGCCGTCTGCAGCAAGCGCCGCGCCACCAAGGTCGGCGACTGGCTGGATATGGCGAAGGCGCTGGCGACCAGCGGCAAACAAGTGGTGCTTTCCACCCTTGCGCTGGTGCAAGCATCATCCGAACTGAACGAGCTCAAACGCTATGTCGATAACGGCGAATTCCTGCTGGAAGCCAGCGATTTGGGCGTGGTGAATATGTGCGCTGACCGCAAGCTGCCGTTTGTCGCCGGGCATGCGCTCAACTGCTATAACGCCGTGACGTTACGCTTGTTGCTGAAGCAAGGCATGGTGCGCTGGTGCATGCCGGTGGAGCTTTCCCGCGACTGGCTGATTAATCTGCTCGATCAGTGCGATGCGCTGGGCATTCGTCAACAATTTGAAGTGGAAGTGCTCAGCTACGGTCATTTGCCGCTGGCCTACTCCGCGCGCTGCTTTACGGCGCGTTCAGAAGACCGCCCCAAAGATGAATGCGAAACCTGCTGTATTAAATACCCGAACGGACGCAGCATGCTGTCGCAGGAGAATCAGCAAGTGTTTGTGCTCAATGGCATCCAGACCATGAGCGGCTATGTCTACAATCTCGGTAATGAACTGACATCAATGAACGGGATTGTGGATATGGTGCGCCTGTCACCGATGGGTAATGACACGTTTGCCATGCTCGATGCGTTTCGTCGCAATGAAACCGGCGCAGCGCCACTGCCGCTGGCGTCAAACAGCGACTGTAACGGCTACTGGCGCAGGCTACCGGGTCTGGCACTGCAACAGTAAAAAAGCTCAAGTTGTTAACAGCAATCAGCAAAGGTTAATGCACTATAAAAGTTGCAGCTTTTCTGGCCGGGCGCGGCACATTGCGCCAGGCTGGAAGAAGACCTTCAATCTGATGACGATGCTGTAGCAAAGTGAGTTTTTATGGCTGATAAAACCCTTCCTTTTTCGGTGCTCGATCTGGCGCCGATCCCGCAACACTCCAGCGCTCGTGAGGCGTTTACGCACTCACTGGATCTGGCAAAACTCGCCGAAAAGCGCGGTTATCACCGTTACTGGCTGGCGGAGCACCACAATATGACCGGTATCGCCAGCGCGGCGACATCGGTGCTGATCGGCTATCTGGCGGCGAATACGCAAACCCTGCATCTGGGCTCCGGCGGCGTTATGCTCCCTAATCATTCACCACTGGTGATCGCGGAACAGTTCGGCACGCTGAATACGCTTTATCCTGGCCGTATTGATCTTGGGCTGGGTCGTGCGCCTGGCAGCGATCAGCGCACAATGATGGCGCTGCGTCGACATATGAGCGGCGATATTGATAACTTCCCGCGTGATGTGGCGGAACTGGTGGACTGGTTTGATGCCCGCGATCCGAACCCACACGTGCGCCCGGTTCCGGGCTATGGTGAGAAGATCCCGGTCTGGCTACTGGGCTCCAGCCTGTATAGCGCACAACTGGCTGCACAGCTTGGTCTGCCGTTTGCGTTTGCCTCGCATTTTGCGCCGGATATGCTGTTCCAGGCGCTGCATCTCTACCGCTCCAATTTCAAACCTTCTGAGCGACTGGAAAAACCGTACGCGATGGTGTGCATCAATATTGTCGCCGCCGACAGCAACCGCGATGCGGAATTCCTGTTTACCTCCATGCAGCAGGCCTTTGTGAAACTGCGCCGTGGCGAAAGTGCGCAACTGCCGCCGCCTATCGAGAGTATGGATCAATTCTGGTCGCCAGCAGAGCAATACGGCGTGCAGCAAGCATTAAGTATGTCACTGGTGGGCGATAAGGCGAAGGTACGCCACGGTCTGGAATCCATTCTGCGGGAAACGGACGCGGACGAGATTATGGTTAATGGGCAGATTTTTGATCACCAGGCGCGGCTGCACTCTTTCGAGCTGGCCATGCAGGTGAAAGAAGAGCTTCTGGGTTAGCGTTTCACCGGGTGGCGCAGGCCAGAAGCTACGCCGCCCTGCTTTATGCTACTGATAAACCGGCAACAGATTAAAGCTGGAAAGCAGATGTACCACCGCGTTGCCCGCGCCAAACAACAGGATCAATACAATCATCGGCTTTCCGCCCCACACGCGGAAAATCGGGCTGCCAAAGCGTTTACGGGATGCATTTGCCAGCAAGGCCGGCACAATGGCCGCCCAGATGGTCGCGGCCAGCCCCGCATACCCAATGGCGTATAAAAAACCATTCGGCCAGAGCACACCGCCAATGATCGGTGGCGTGAATGTCAGCAGTGCGGTTTTAAAACGCCCTAACGGGGAGTCATCAACGTTGAACAAATCCGCCAGATAGTCAAACAGCCCCAGCGTGACACCGAGGAAAGAACTGGCGACGGCAAAATTCGAGAAAATCACCAGCAGCAGATCCAGACTGCGGCTATTCAGCACACCGCTCAACGCCTGTACCAAGACATCAATATTGCCGCCCTTCGCCGCGATATCGATAAACGCCGGGCGCGGAATATTGCCCATGGTCACCAGCAACCAGATAACGTACAGCCCCAACGCCAGCAGCGTTCCGTAGACCAGGCAACGGATGATGGTGCGCGGATCCTTACCGTAGTACTTCATCAGGCTTGGTACATTGCCGTGATAACCGAATGAGGCCAGACAGAAAGGCAGGGTCATCAATAAGTAGGGCGTATAGGAGGTGTCACTTTGCGCCACATTCAACAGCGTGGCGGGCTGCACATGCCCGAGCAAGCTGCCGAAAGTCAGAAAGAACGTGATCACTTTCGCACCCAACACAATCGCGGTCATTCGGCTGACTGCATGGGTTGAGAGCCAGACGATAAATGCCACTCCCAGTGCAAAGCAGAATCCCGCCAGCCGCGCCGGAACATTCAGCGATAGCTCTGAGAAGGTGTGGTGCAGAATAGAACCACTTGCCGAAATATAGGCGTAGGTCAGGATATAAAGCACAAAAGCAATGGACACACCATTCACCAGGTTCCAGCCTTTACCCAGCAGATCTTTGGTGATCGTGTCAAAGCTCGCACCGCTGCGATAGTTCAGGTTCGCTTCGAGGATCATCAACCCGGAGTGCAACATGCAAAACCAGGTAAAAACGAGCGCCAGAAGCGACCAGAAGAACCACGCGCCGGACATCACCACTGGCAGCGAAAACATGCCTGCGCCAATGATCGTACCGCCGATGATCACGACCCCGCCGAACAGCGAAGGGGAAGCCTGTGTGGTTGTCAGTGTCGACATCTGAAAAATTCTCCTGTGGTGATGCAATGCCGGAAATGGAACCGCTGCATTGTACCAGTACAGGAGTACATTACAGATAAAAAAAGCCCCAATCATTTCGACCGGGGCTGTATCTTTTTCTTTACGACCTGTAACGCAGAAGAATCAGCGTTAATTACGCATCGTTACGACGACGTGGAGCGCTGTCATCACGATCGCGGCGCGGTGCACGACGTTCGCCACCGAAACCACGGCCTTCCTGACGCTCACCGCTGAAACGGCGACCTTCACCACCGCGACCGCCTTCACGACGCTCGCCACCGAAACCACCGCCACGACGCTCACCACCACCGCGACGTTCGCTACGTTCACGCGGCTGCGCATCGCCCAGCAGTTGCATATTCATCGGCTTGTTCAGAATACGCGTGCGGGTAAAGTGCTGAAGCACTTCGCCCGGCATGCCTTTCGGCAGCTCGATAGTGGAGTGGGTGCCAAACAGTTTGATGTTACCGATGTAGCGGCTGCTGATGTCGCCTTCGTTAGCGATAGCGCCAACGATATGACGAACTTCAACACCGTCATCACGGCCCACTTCAATGCGGTACAGTTCCATTTCACCAACATCACGACGCTCACGACGCGGACGATCTTCACCACCACGTTCCGGACGGTCGCCACGCGGGCCACGATCGTTACGATCGCCACGGCGTTCGAAACGGTCATCACGCTCACGGAATTCGCGACGCGGACGCATCGGCGCATCCGGCGGCAGAATCAGCGGACGTTCGCCCTGCGCCATTTTCAGCAGTGCAGCGGCCAGCGTTTCGATATCCATCTCTTCTTCAGAAGAAGGCTGGATTTTCGCCAGCAGCGCACGGTACTGGTCCAGATCGCTGCTTTCCAGTTGCTGCTGTACTTTTGCGGCAAATTTTTCCAAACGGCGTTTACCCAGCAGTTCTGCGTTCGGCAGCTCTACTTCCGGAATGGTCAGCTTCATCGTACGTTCGATATTGCGCAGCAGGCGGCGTTCGCGGTTCTCAACGAACAGCAGCGCGCGACCAGCACGACCCGCACGACCGGTACGGCCAATACGGTGAACGTAGGATTCAGAATCCATCGGGATGTCATAGTTGACAACCAGGCTGATGCGTTCAACATCCAGACCACGCGCCGCAACGTCGGTCGCAATCAGGATATCGAGACGACCATCTTTCAGGCGTTCCAGCGTCTGCTCACGCAGCGCCTGGTTCATGTCACCGTTCAGCGCGGCGCTGTTATAGCCGTTACGCTCCAGCGCTTCCGCCACTTCCAGCGTTGCGTTTTTGGTACGCACGAAAATGATCGCCGCATCAAAATCTTCCGCTTCCAGGAAGCGAACCAACGCTTCATTTTTACGCATGCCATACACCGTCCAGTAGCTCTGGCTGATGTCCGGGCGCGTGGTAACGCTGGACTGAATGCGCACTTCCTGCGGCTCTTTCATAAAGCGGCGGGTGATGCGACGGATAGCTTCCGGCATGGTTGCAGAGAACAGCGCGGTCTGATGACCTTCCGGGATCTGCGCCATGATGGTTTCTACGTCTTCGATAAAGCCCATACGCAGCATTTCGTCGGCTTCATCCAGTACCAGACCGCTCAGTTTAGAGAGATCCAGCGTACCGCGTTTCAGGTGATCCAACAGACGACCCGGCGTACCGACGACGATCTGCGGCCCCTGACGCAGGGCGCGTAATTGCACGTCATAACGCTGGCCGCCATACAGAGCAACCACGTTTACACCGCGCATATGTTTAGAGAAATCGGTCATCGCTTCAGCGACCTGAACCGCCAGTTCGCGGGTCGGAGCGAGCACGAGGATCTGCGGCGCACGCAGGTCCGGATCGATGTTGTTAAGCAGTGGCAGGGAAAACGCTGCGGTTTTACCACTACCAGTCTGGGCCATACCCAGCACGTCACGACCAGAAAGCAGGTGCGGAATGCACTCAGCCTGGATCGGAGATGGTTTTTCGTAACCGAGATCGTTAAGGGCTTCAAGGATAGGAGCCTTCAGGCCCAGATCTGCAAAAGTGGTTTCGAATTCAGCCATGTAGTACAAGTGCCTCTATGTCATTGGCGGCCAGTCTACATAACTCATCGTGAAAAAAATTAGCAATTTTCATTGAAAAGTGTGAACCGGCTCAAAGTAGGTTAATTAACGAACAATAAAGCCCTCACCCGTGAAGGTGATGGCAATCAAAAGAGATTACGGGCTGATGTGTTCGTCAGCTATTGCTGGTCCGATTCTGCCAGGTCGTCGTGCTCCTGGCCCAAGAGCGCTAATTCCAACAATGCGTAACGGTGCTCAACAAAGTTATGTACGTTGTTAGCAACCGCCAGTTTGAACAGTGCCGTGGCGCTGTCCTTATCCCCCAGACTTAGGTAGTACTTACCTAAATAGAAGTTGGTTTCACTGAGATGCTCAGCGAGCGAGGTGTTATCCGTTGCGTCTGCCTTCAGGCGATCCATTAGCGTTGCTTCGCTAATGTCGCCGAGGTAGAACTCGACAATGTTCCATCCCCACTGTTCCTGGTCCGATTTTTCGAAGCGCTGTTTCAGTGCTTCTTTAGCCTGCTTCTCATCGAGCTTCCGCTCAACGATGTAAAGCCACAGACTGCGGAAAGGATCATTAGGATCGTCTTGATAAAACGCCAGCAGATCATCTTGCGCTAACTTATCACGACCGCCGTAATGCAAGGCGATACCGCGATTCAAGTGCGCGTAGTTGTAAGTTGGATCAAGCTCAAGTACAGAATCAAACGCTTCATAGGCAGCATCAAAATTGCCTGCCTGCGTTAAATAAATGCCTAAGTAATTGAATACTTCAGGCATATCGGGTCTGATCGCAAGCGCTTGTGAAAAATCATTCCGCGCCAAAGCTCTCAAACCGAGGCTATCATACAATACTCCGCGCTCATATAAAAGCTGTGCGCGTTCGTCATCGGTTAAAGCCCGACTGGCAAGAATTTGTTCCATGCGTGCCAGAATCACTTCCTGCTGCAAAGTCGGTTGCAATGGCACCGCGAGGACTTCGCTCTTACGCCAGGCAGAGTTGCTGCATCCTGCCAGCGTTAAAGCTGTCGCAACGAAACACCAGCGCAAAAAAGGCTTCATTTCCCACTCCCGAAGACAACTATTGGATGAACGTCCTGTCCCCCGGCTGCAAACATGGCGTCCTGCCTGCTAATACGCCCTCCGCATAGGCGGAGGGCAAAGGCAACCTTACTCGCCCTGCTCTGCCTGCGGCGCTTCTGCCGCTTCAGCAGGCTGAGTTTGCTCAGTTGCTTCTTTAATGCTCAGACGGATACGGCCCTGGCGATCAACTTCCAGAACTTTCACCGGCACTTCCTGGCCCATCTGCAGATAGTCGGTCACTTTCTCAACACGCTTGTCAGCGATCTGAGAAATATGCACCAGACCTTCTTTACCGCCGCCGATGGCAACAAACGCGCCAAAGTCAACGATACGGGTCACTTTACCGTTATAGATGCGGCCCACTTCGATCTCAGCGGTGATCTCTTCGATACGGCGGATAGCATGTTTTGCTTTATCGCCGTCGGTTGCCGCAATTTTCACGGTACCGTCATCTTCGATTTCAATGGTTGTGCCGGTTTCTTCGGTCAGCGCGCGGATCACGGAGCCGCCTTTACCGATCACGTCTTTGATCTTGTCCGGATTGATCTTGATGGTATGGATACGCGGTGCGAATTCAGAAATATCGCCGCGTGGCGCGTTAATCGCCTGCTCCATCACGCCCAGAATATGCAAACGTGCGCCTTTCGCCTGATTCAGCGCAACCTGCATGATCTCTTTGGTGATACCTTCAATTTTGATATCCATCTGCAGCGCAGAGATACCGTCGCGGGAACCCGCAACTTTGAAGTCCATATCGCCCAGGTGGTCTTCATCGCCCAGGATATCAGACAGAACAACAAAGTTGTCGCCTTCTTTCACCAGACCCATTGCGATACCAGCTACGGCCGCTTTCACCGGCACGCCAGCGTCCATCAGCGCCAGAGATGCGCCGCACACAGATGCCATGGAGGAAGAACCGTTAGATTCGGTGATTTCAGAAACCACGCGCACGGTGTACGGGAATTTTTCTGCATCCGGCATGACTGCCAGTACGCCGCGTTTCGCCAGACGACCGTGACCAATTTCACGACGTTTCGGCGAACCCACCATCCCGGTTTCGCCTACGGAGTACGGAGGGAAGTTGTAATGGAACAGGAAGGAATCAGTACGCTCGCCCATCAGTTCATCGATGATCTGTGCATCACGTGCGGTACCCAGCGTTGCGGTCACTAGCGCCTGCGTTTCACCACGGGTGAACAGTGCTGAACCGTGAGTACGCGGCAGTACGCCAGTGCGAACGTCCAGACCACGGATCATGTCTTTTTCGCGACCATCGATACGCGGTTCGCCAGCCAGTACGCGGCTACGCACAACCTTTTTCTCGATAGCGTGCAGGATTTCACCCAGCTCGTTAGCATCCAGCGTTTCGTCTTCAGCAACCAGCGTCGCGATAGTTTCAGACTTGATCACGTCAACCTGAGCATAACGCTCTTGTTTGTCAGTGATGCGGTAAGCATCGCTCAGACGAGATTCCGCCAGCGCAGCAACACGCGCATTTAACGCTTCGTTTACTGCTTCCGGCTGCCAATCCCAGCGCGGTTTGCCAGCTTCTTTCACCAGCTCGTTGATGTTCTGGATAACAACCTGCTGCTGGTCGTGGCCAAATACCACTGCGCCCAGCATCTGGTCTTCGCTCAGCAGTTCTGCTTCGGATTCAACCATCAGAACCGCGGCTTCAGTACCGGCAACGACCAGATCCAGCTTACTTGCTTTCAGCTCTTCCTGAGTCGGGTTCAGCACGTACTGGTCGTTGATATAACCAACGCGAGCCGCACCGATTGGGCCGTTAAACGGGATACCAGACAGAGACAGCGCAGCAGAAGCACCGATCATCGATACGATGTCCGGGTTAACCTGCGGGTTAACGGAAACAACAGTAGCAATAACCTGAACTTCGTTAACGAAACCTTCCGGGAACAGCGGACGAACCGGGCGGTCAATCAGACGCGCAATCAGGGTTTCGCCTTCGCTCGGACGGCCTTCACGACGAAAGAAACCACCAGGGATTTTACCTGCAGCGTAAGTACGCTCCTGATAGTTAACGGTCAGTGGGAAAAAGTCCTGACCTGGTTTAGCTTTTTTCTGACCAACAACAGTAACGAATACGGCGGTGTCATCCATGCTTACCATTACGGCAGCGGTGGCCTGACGGGCCATCATGCCAGTTTCCAGCGTGACGGTGTGTTGGCCATACTGGAATTTACGAACGATCGGATTCAGCAAAATTCTATCCTTTCTTAATGAATATCAGCACACCGCTGGCGTGCTGAGTATTTAACCGGACCTTCTTGCATCCTCGCGACTAATGACAACCCTGACCCGCCCCATTGCGGATAAAGCCTCTCATTAGCCGCGCGAACCTCTGCAACGAAGATCATACATGGCAACAATACATTAGTTTACTGCCAATTGCTGCCGCCTGGTTGAAAAAAGGGGCCTTGAAGGCCCCTTCTTGAAACTCGCCAGACTTAGCGACGCAGACCCAGACGCTCGATCAGCGCGGTGTAGCGTGCAACGTCTTTACGTTTCAGGTAGTCGAGCAGTTTACGACGCTGAGAAACCATGCGCAGCAGACCACGACGGCTGTGGTGATCTTTTTTGTGCTCTGCAAAGTGACCCTGCAGGTGGTTGATCTGAGCAGTCAGCAGTGCAACCTGAACTTCGGTAGAACCGCTGTCGTTAGAACCACGACCAAACTCGGAAACGATTTTCGCTTTAGCTTCAACGCTTAGAGACATTTTAAACTCCAATAATAATAAAAATGAAAGGGCGCCGATCTCTAATTCAGCGACCCCAGGTTTAACGACGCACGATGTTAAATACATAGCCCGACGTTAAGCGGCAATATTCTACTCGCAGTAGCAGCTTCCCGCAAGGAGAGGCCGTTATACGGCAGGATACTCCACAACCAGACGACGCGGTGCAATGCGGCCTTCATCGTCAATTTCACCCATGCCGATGAATTTCGCTTCGTCACCTTCTGTCACGCGTACCAGCCCCTCTTTTGGTGCGGCCGATGTACGCACCGGCTGACCGTTTTTAAAGTACGCAGCCACAACGGACGGAATATTAACAACCGGGAAATCAGACGCAGGGCTGTCCATCGGCATGAGCAAGGGATCCAATAATTGCGCCGCCGGAATAGCCTGCTGCTCAGCCTGCTCCACCAGTTCAAGTAACTGTTCAAGCGTGACCATTCGCTCGACGGGGTACTTACTCACCGCCAGACGACGCAGGTAAATAACGTGTGCGCCGCAACCGAGTTTCTCGCCAAGATCATCAACGATCGTGCGGATATACGTCCCCTTCGAGCAATGAATTTCCAACTCAAGTTCATTACCTTCATGGCGTATAAACAGCAGCTCATAAACCGTGATTGGCCGGGCCTCACGCGGGACGTCAATCCCCTGGCGCGCATATTCGTAGAGCTTCTTTCCTTGATACTTCAACGCAGAATACATCGACGGGATCTGTTGCGTATCACCGCGGAAACTTTCCAACGCCGCCGCCAGTTGCTCTGCGGTGAACGTCAGCGGGCGTTCTTCAACAATCTGCCCATCTGCATCCGAGGTATCCGTACGCTGACCAAGGCGAGCAATCACCCGATAGCGTTTATCAGAATCCAGCAAATATTGAGAGAATTTCGTCGCTTCACCCAGACAAATCGGCAGCATGCCGGTGGCCAGCGGATCCAGCGCGCCAGTATGCCCGGCGCGGTTGGCATTATAGAGGCGCTTCACTTTTTGCAAGACATCATTGCTGGACGCGCCTTGCTGTTTATCCAGCAGCAACACGCCATGCACATCGCGACCGCGACGACGAGGACGACTCATCAGTCCTCCTTGCTGTCGTCCGGATTCACCCGACGCTCGTCATCGTGTTTCACAACGCTTGTTACGAGATTAGACATGCGCATCCCTTCTACCAGCGAGTTGTCATAGAAGAAGGTCAGTTCCGGCACAATACGCAAACGCATCGCTTTCCCCAACAGGGTACGGATAAATCCTGACGCATCATGCAATGCTTTAATACCCGCTTTGACAGAGGCTTCGTCTTTGTCGTTGAGGAACGTCACAAACACTTTGGCGTAAGCCAGATCGCGGGACACTTCCACTCCAGAAACGGTGGTCATCATGCCTAAACGCGGATCTTTAATTTCGCGCTGCAAGATGATAGCAATTTCTTTTTGCAGCTCCTGAGCGACGCGCTGAGGGCGACCAAATTCTTTCGCCATAATAATTCTCCAGACTAAAAAGGGGCCGTAGCCCCTTTTGATATTTCTTGCCGGGTGGCGCTTCGCTTACCCGGCCTACATGACTGACACTGTCGCGTCGATTACTCGATGGTACGCTGGATCTCAATGATTTCGAACACTTCGATCATGTCACCGGTACGTACGTCATTGTAGTTCTTCACGCCGATACCACATTCCATACCGTTACGCACTTCGTTGACGTCATCTTTGAAGCGACGCAGGGATTCCAGCTCGCCTTCATAGATAACCACGTTGTCACGCAGTACGCGGATCGGGTTGTGACGTTTAACCACACCTTCGGTAACCATACAGCCTGCGATGGCGCCAAATTTCGGTGATTTGAAGACATCACGAACTTCCGCCAGACCGATGATCTGCTGTTTCAGTTCCGGAGACAGCATACCGCTCATCGCCGCTTTCACTTCGTCGATCAGGTTATAGATGACGGAGTAGTAACGCAGATCCAGGCTTTCTGCTTCGATTACGCGGCGCGCAGAGGCATCTGCACGAACGTTGAAGCCAACCAGAATGGCGTTGGAAGCGGCAGCAAGGGTCGCATCGGTTTCGGTGATCCCACCGACGCCGGAGCCAACGATCTTCACTTTCACTTCGTCGGTAGACAGTTTCAGCAGTGAGTCGGCAATCGCCTCCACAGAACCCTGAACGTCTGCTTTCATGACGATGTTCACTTCATGAACTTCACCTTCGGTCATGTTGGCAAACATGTTTTCCAGTTTGGATTTCTGCTGACGTGCCAGTTTAACTTCGCGGAATTTGCCCTGACGGTACAGCGCAACTTCACGCGCTTTCTTCTCGTCACGAACGACAGTCGCTTCATCACCCGCAGCAGGAACACCGGACAAACCGAGAATTTCTACTGGAATAGACGGACCGGCTTCGCTCACTTCACGACCTAATTCGTCACGCATAGCACGCACACGACCGTACTCAAAACCACACAGCACGATATCGCCTTTATGCAGCGTACCTTCGCGAACCAGAACCGTTGCTACCGGACCACGACCTTTATCCAGGAAGGATTCGATAACCACACCGCTTGCCATCCCTTTACGCACGGCTTTCAGTTCCAGAACTTCAGCTTGCAGCAGGATGGCATCAAGCAGTTCATCGATACCGGTACCGGCTTTCGCAGATACGTGTACGAACTGGCTTTCGCCGCCCCACTCTTCCGGGATGATCCCGTACTGGGTCAGCTCGTTTTTAACGCGATCCGGATCGGCTTCTGGTTTATCGATCTTGTTCACAGCGACTACCACCGGTACCTGTGCCGCTTTCGCGTGCTGGATAGCTTCGATGGTCTGCGGCATCACGCCGTCGTCTGCAGCAACAACCAGCACCACGATATCCGTTGCCTGAGCACCACGGGCACGCATTGCGGTAAACGCGGCGTGACCTGGGGTATCCAGGAAGGTGATCATACCGTTGTCCGTTTCAACATGGTAAGCACCGATGTGCTGAGTAATGCCACCCGCTTCGCCAGAAGCCACTTTCGTCGAACGAATGTAGTCAAGCAGAGAGGTTTTACCGTGGTCAACGTGGCCCATAATGGTCACCACTGGCGCACGCGGTTCTGCCGCAGCACCTGTATCACGGTCGCTCATTACCGCTTCTTCCAGTTCGTTTTCACGACGCAGGATGACTTTGTGCCCCATTTCTTCAGCAACGAGCTGTGCGGTTTCCTGGTCGATAACCTGGTTAATGGTGGCCATCGCGCCCAGTTTCATCATCGCTTTGATGACCTGAGAGCCTTTTACCGCCATTTTGTTAGCCAGTTCGCCAACGGTCAGGGTTTCGCCAATCACCACGTCACGGTTAACAGCCTGCACCGGCTTCTGGAAGCCCTGCTGCAGAGAAGAACCTTTACGCTGTCTGCCGCCTTTACCACCACGAACAGCGGCACGCGCTTCTTCGCGATCGGCTTTACTTTCAGCGTGCTTGTTGCCTTTCTTCGGACGCGCTGCTTTCGCAGTGCGACCGCGACCACGCCCGCCTTCAACTTCACGGTCGTTGTCATCTTCAGCCTGACGCGCATGCTGGGAAGTGGTTACGTGATAATCACCGGTAGTTTCTTCTTCATCGCTACCAGCGCTCCAGCCATTTTCGTTCTGTTCTGCCATACGACGAGCTTCTTCCGCTACGCGACGCGCGTTTTCTTCCAGTTTACGACGAGCCTCTTCCTCCGCTTTGCGCTTGAGTTCTTGCGCTTCGGATTCACGGCGAGCTTTTTCCGCCTGGGCTGTCCTGGTCATTTCGTCAGATTGTTGGTTGCTCACTTTGCTATTTTCCGCAGCCTCGCGTTTTGCGTTTTCAGCATGTTCGCGTTTAGCTTTTTCTTCGGCTTCACGTTTCACACGGCTTTCGGCGTCACGCTTTGCTTTTTCCTCGGCTTCGCGTTCAGCGGCTTCCTGCGCTTCACGACGGGCCTTCTCTTCCGCTTCACGCATCGCCTCTTCTTCCGCAGCGAGACGTTCAGCCTCTTGTGGATCGCGTTTTACAAAGGTGCGTTTTTTACGGACTTCGATCTGCACCGATTTACTTTTACCACCGGTGCCCTGAATACTTAATGTGCTGCGCGTTTTGCGCTGCAGCGTCAGCTTATCAGGCCCGGCACCGTGTTCACGGTTCAGGTGCGCTAATAGCGTCTGCTTTTCTTGTGCCGTCACTGAATCTTCAGAGGACTTGCGGATCCCTGCGTCAGCAAATTGCTGTACCAGGCGGTCCACAGAGGTCTGAATCTCAGCGGCCAGCGTTTTTACGGTTACATCTGTCATGCTGTTCCTTCCTGCTACAGTTTATTACGCTTCGTCACCAAACCAGCAAATATTACGTGCGGCCATGATGAGCTCACCTGCTTTCTCGTCGGTTAAACCTTCGATATCACTCAGGTCATCCACGCCTTGCTCAGCGAGGTCTTCCAGCGTACAAACACCACGAGCAGCCAGTTTGAAAGCCAGTGCGCGATCCAAACCTTCCAAATTCAACAGGTCTTCAGCCGGTGCTTTATCGCTAAGGCTTTCTTCCTGCGCCAGTGCCAGAGTGGTCAGCGCATTCTTCGCGCGATCACGCAGGGCTTCAACGGTGTCTTCATCCAGACCGTCGATTTCCAGCAGCTCTTTGATAGGCACATAGGCCAGTTCTTCCAGCGTAGAGAAACCTTCTTCGACCAGAACAGTGGCGAAATCTTCGTCAATATCCAGATAACGGGTGAAGGTATCGATCGCTGCGTGCGCTTCAGCCTGATGCTTAGATTGCAGGTCTTCAACGGTCATTACGTTGAGTTCCCAGCCGCTCAGTTGAGACGCAAGACGCACGTTTTGACCATTACGGCCGATCGCCTGCGCCAGGTTACCCGCTTCAACAGCGATATCCATCGTGTGTTTATCTTCATCCACGACGATAGAGGCAACGTCAGCCGGTGCCATCGCGTTGATAACGAATTGCGCCGGGTTGTCATCCCACAGCACAATATCAATACGCTCGCCACCAAGCTCGGTAGAAACCGCCTGAACACGCGCGCCGCGCATACCAACACAAGCGCCGACCGGATCGATACGCTTATCGTTAGTTTTTACTGCGATTTTGGCACGTGAACCCGGATCGCGGGCAGCGGCTTTAATTTCAATCACTTCTTCGCCAATTTCCGGCACTTCAATGCGGAACAGTTCGATCAGCATT
Organism: Kosakonia oryzendophytica; assembly: GCF_900094925.1. Taxonomy (GTDB): domain Bacteria; phylum Pseudomonadota; class Gammaproteobacteria; order Enterobacterales; family Enterobacteriaceae; genus Kosakonia; species Kosakonia oryzendophytica. The sequence continues at coordinate 91,741 of NZ_FMAY01000015.1, forward strand.
TCCGGTTTGGAACGGGTGACGAACAGCTGTGCACCACGCGCTTCAGGGCGCACGGCATACAGTACGCCACGAATGCGGTCACCCGGACGGAAGTTTTCGCGCGGCAGCATATCTTCACGCAGAATCACGGCTTCAGCATTGTTACCAAGATCGAGCGAGATGTTGTCGCGGTTCACTTTTTTCACTACGCCAGTGATGATTTCGCCTTCGTGCTCGCGGAACTGATCAACCACCATCGCACGTTCAGCTTCACGAACTTTCTGTACGATTACTTGCTTAGCGGTTTGCGTTGTAATGCGGTCAAAGGTTACGGATTCGATCTGATCTTCAACGTAGTCGCCAACGTTCAAGCTCTCATCTTCGTAACGTGCCGCTTCCAGAGTGATTTCGCGCGTTGGCTGAGTCACTTCTTCAACGACAAGCCAGCGACGGAATGTATCGAAATCACCGCTTTTGCGATCGATGCTTACACGCACATCGATCTCTTGTTCATATTTTTTCTTGGTTGCTGTAGCCAAAGCACTTTCCAGCGCTTCAAAAATTTTTTCACGCGGAAGCGACTTTTCATTAGAGACAGCTTCAACAACAGCCAAAATTTCTTTGTTCATTGGGGGCCTTTCACCTCAATCCAGACTGTTAAAAGTGGGGGACCAGGTTCGCTTTCTGAATGTTGCTCAATGCGAACACTTCATCTTTACCTTCGACCGTAACGGTGATCATCTCGCCATCAACATCTTTGATGATGCCCTGCCATTTGCGGCGATTCTGTACCGCCATGCGAAGGACCAGCGAGACTTCTTCGCCCTTAAAACGCGTATAGTGCGCAGCCGTAAACAAAGGACGCTCAAGACCTGGTGAAGACACTTCCAGGTTGTAAGCGACGGTAATGGGATCTTCTACGTCCAATACCGCACTGACCTGGTGGCTGACATCAGCGCAATCATCAACATTGATGCCATCTTCACTATCAATATAGATGCGCAGCGTCGATGTGCGCCCACGTATAAACTCGATACCGACCAGTTCATAGCCCAGTGCTTCAACTGGCGCAGTAACCATCTCTGTTAACTTTTGCTCTAATGTGGACAAGTCCACCCCCAAGACATAAAAAAAGGGCGTATAGCCCAGTTATTCCGTAGTCAGATAACAAAAAACCCCGATAAGTCGGGGCTTTAAATAACTGAACCCTATAGCTGCAAATACAGCCTGGAGAACCTTCCGTGAGTGTTTTTTTCAAATCCGGCTACGAAGGCGTTAAGTCTTCATAGTATATTTGAAAAAAAACACTTAGGGAAAGTGGTTGCGGGGGCCGGATTTGAACCGACGACCTTCGGGTTATGAGCCCGACGAGCTACCAGGCTGCTCCACCCCGCGCCTGAAACGTGACAAACTCTACTCGTTTGAGAGCTAATTTGCAAATAATGCTGGGATTTGGTACCGAAGACGGGACGTAAAATCGGCCTGAAGTATATTGATAAACATAACCGTCTGTCAACAGCAGGCATTAGCATCTCGTGCGCATGCACGTATGCACATTATAAATGAAGGGATGGCATGCCCCATCGATACATTGCAGCATTAATCCGATGAAAATTGCACTCTTCTCTTTCGGTCAACGTCAAAAGATGATTAAATGAAAACTCATTTATTTTGCATAACCATTCATTAATAAGTATCTGGTGGATGGCACAAACATGATGGCGCAGCTGTAAAGTCTGTCTCCACAGGTCTATCAAGCAGGGATTTTTTTATGACGACGATTCTCAAGCATCTTCCCGCAGGTCAACGTATCGGCATCGCTTTCTCTGGCGGTCTGGACACCAGTGCGGCACTGCTGTGGATGCGCCAAAAAGGCGCGGTTCCTTATGCATATACGGCAAATCTGGGTCAGCCGGATGAGGATGATTACGACGCGATCCCCCGTCGTGCGAAAGAATACGGTGCCGAAAATGCTCGCCTGATCGACTGCCGCAAACAGCTGGTTGCAGAAGGTATTGCTGCTATTCAGTGTGGCGCATTCCACAATACCACAGGTGGCCTGACTTATTTCAATACCACACCGCTGGGACGTGCGGTAACAGGCACGATGCTGGTTGCCGCAATGAAAGAAGATGGCGTGAATATTTGGGGCGACGGCAGTACTTATAAAGGAAACGATATCGAACGTTTCTATCGTTACGGCCTGCTGACTAATGCCGAACTGAAAATTTACAAACCGTGGCTGGATACTGACTTTATTGATGAGTTGGGTGGGCGTCAGGAAATGTCCGAATTCATGACTGCTTCCGGTTTCGACTACAAAATGTCTGCCGAGAAAGCATATTCAACGGACTCCAACATGCTGGGTGCCACGCACGAAGCAAAAGACCTCGAGTTCCTGAATTCCAGCGTGAAAATCGTCAATCCGATCATGGGTGTTAAGTTCTGGGACGAAAACGTCAAAATCCAGGCTGAAGAAGTCACCGTTCGTTTTGAGCGCGGTCACCCGGTTGCGCTGAATGGTAAAACGTTCGCTGATGATGTTGAGCTGATGCTGGAAGCAAACCGTATCGGTGGGCGTCACGGCCTGGGTATGAGCGACCAGATTGAAAACCGCATCATTGAAGCGAAAAGCCGCGGCATTTACGAAGCCCCTGGGATGGCGCTATTGCATATCGCCTATGAGCGTCTGTTAACCGGTATCCATAACGAAGATACCATTGAACAGTATCATGCACACGGTCGCCAACTGGGTCGTTTACTGTATCAGGGCCGCTGGTTTGATCCACAAGCTCTGATGTTGCGTGATTCTCTGCAACGCTGGGTGGCAAGCGCCATTACCGGTGAAGTGACACTGGAGTTGCGTCGTGGTAACGACTATTCAATCCTGAATACCGTTTCCGACAACCTCACTTATAAAGCAGAACGTCTGACCATGGAAAAAGGTGAATCGGTGTTCTCACCAGACGACCGTATCGGGCAACTGACTATGCGTAATCTTGATATTACCGATACCCGTGAAAAACTGTTTAATTATGTGCAAACGGGTTTATTGTCAGCCAATTCCGGCAACGGTTTGCCGCAGGTTGAGAATCTGGAAAACAGTGACAAGAAATAACCGTTTCTGCTGAATTAAAGCAGCCTGCGGTTCATCGTCGGTATCTGCCGAAAAAAGGCTCATGTTCATCATGGGCCTTTTTTATTGTGTTAATCCCCCCGTTGTAGTGCCCTGTCGTAATGCACAACTTCTTTCGAGAATAGGAGAGAAAAACGATGTTCATTGAGTCCGGTATTGGTTTGCACAATATGACCCTGGCCTAAAATCAGCGCAGCAATAAATAAGAGATCCTCGTTTTTTACAGATGCAGAGAGCCAGGATGAAAAGAAAAGGTGTGAAATACAGATTCTGAAGCCGTACGTGACAAGAAAAAAAGGACCATCGATGGTCATCATTTTCCCGGAATACAGACGAAAAAAAAGACATCTTTCGATGTCTTTTTTTTGGAATATTGGTACCGAGGACGGGACTTGAACCCGTAAGCCCAATCGGGCACTACCACCTCAAGGTAGCGTGTCTACCAATTCCACCACCTCGGCACGACTTACTGATTAATGCGGGATATCGCTGGTCGGCTTAGCCGGCGCTGCTGGCTGAGTCTGCTCAGTTTTAGCCGGAGCACTCAGATTTTCCCACTCGCTTCCTTTATTGGTTTTGTTGCTGTTAATGTTGCCCAGCACCAGGCTAATAATAAAGAACAGTGTTGCCAGTACAGCAGTCATACGGGTCATAAAGTTACCCGAACCACTTGAACCGAACAGCGTACCAGACGCGCCAGCGCCAAAGGAGGCTCCCATGTCAGCGCCTTTACCTTGCTGCAGCATAATCAGACCCACAAGAGCCAGCGCTACAATAAGGAAAAAAACTAAAAGAGCTTCGTACATAATCAACCTGTTCCTTGCGGGGTTGCCGCAGCCAATGCTTCAAACCAATAATCGTGGGAGGTTTCTTGCTTTCCCACTGAAGCGGGTGTGAATACTAACCAAAGCGAATGACCTTCGCAAGGGCAATTTCAGCGCATTTTATCAAGTGCGGAAAAAAACAGCAAAACTGCGATCTTCGCCTGATAAAAAGGCAGCAATAGCCGCCTTTTTAAACACTTAACACCCGGTTATACCGCTTTCACCGCATCCGCAATGCGATTTGCCAGTGCTGTTACCTGCGCTTCATCTTCGCCCTCAACCATCACGCGAATAAGCGGCTCAGTACCTGACTTACGCAGCAACACGCGACCACGGTTACCGAGCGTCGCTTCAACTTCCGCCGTCACTGCTTTGACCGTATCATCTTCTAGCGGGTCGCCATTGCCTGCCGTGAAGCGCACATTAACCAGCACCTGCGGAAACATTTTCATGCCGCTGCAAAGATCGTGCAGAGACATATGGTTGCGGACCATCGCGGCAACCACCTGCAGCCCCGCAACAATACCGTCGCCAGTGGTCGTTTTATCAAGCAGAATCACATGCCCGGAGTTTTCCGCCCCAATGCGCCAGCCTTTTTCCTGCATTTTTTCCAGCACATAACGGTCACCGACTTTCGCACGGGTAAACGGAATGCCCAGTTGCTTCAACGCCACTTCCAGCCCCATATTGCTCATCAGGGTACCGACCGCGCCACCGCGCAGCTGGCCCTGGCGCAACCCTTCACGCGCAATGATATACATGATTTGATCGCCATCGACTTTATTCCCCAGGTGATCAACCATGATGACGCGATCGCCGTCACCGTCAAATGCAATCCCCAGATCGGCTTTTTCTGCGAGAACACGCTGCTGTAACGCGGCAACGTCAGTCGCGCCGCATTTCTCATTAATATTCACCCCATCCGGCTCGCAGCCCATCGGGATAACTTTTGCGCCCAGTTCACGGAATACATTTGGCGCAATGTGGTAAGTCGCACCGTTCGCGCAATCAACCACAATTTTCAGCTCATTGAGGCTCAGTTCGTTAGGGAATGTGGCTTTGCAGAACTCAATATAGCGGCCAGCTGCGTCAACAATACGGCTGGCTTTACCCAGCTCAGCGGAATCCACGCAGGTCAGCTCTTTTTCCATTTCAGCTTCAATGGCTTCTTCAACGGCATCCGGCAGCTTGGTGCCATCGATAGAGAAAAATTTGATGCCATTGTCATAGAAAGGATTGTGCGACGCGGAAATCACGATCCCCGCTTCGGCACGAAACGTGCGCGTCAGATAGGCCACCGCTGGCGTCGGCATGGGGCCGGTGAACGAAGCCGAAAGCCCGGCAGCCGCCAAGCCCGCTTCCAGTGCAGACTCCAGCATATAGCCGGATATGCGAGTATCTTTGCCAATAATTATCTTACGCGAACCATGGCGAGCGAGAACCTTGCCTGCGGCCCAGCCCAGCTTCAGAACAAAATCAGGGGTGATCGGTGCGTCGCCAACACGGCCACGAATGCCATCGGTGCCAAAATATTTACGGTTACTCATAACGCTTATTTTCCTTCGCTGACAGTGTGGCTTCCACCACCCGCATAGCCTCTACGGTTTCTTTTACATCGTGAACACGAATAATTTGCGCACCCTGCATCGCAGCAATAACTGCACAGGCGAGGCTGCCACTTAAACGCTCGGAAGGACCGACATTCAACAACTGACCGATCATGGATTTCCGTGACATTCCCACCAACAGAGGCAGACCAAAATGATGAAATTCGGCAAGCCGGGCAAGCAGCGCATAATTGTGGGAGAGATTCTTACCGAAACCGAATCCCGGGTCGAGTAACAATTTCTCTTTTGCAATACCAGCTTGCTCACAGCGCGCAATATGTTCAACAAAAAAGCGGTTCACATCGGTATAGACATCATCATATTTCGGTGCTTCCTGCATCGTTTTGGGCTGCCCTTGCATGTGCATCAGACAGACGGGAAGGCCCGTTTGCGCAGCCGCTTCCAGTGCGCCAGGTTCAGTTAGCGAACGAATATCGTTGATGATATGCGCCCCTGCCCGTGCCGATTCGCGGATAACCTCTGGCTTGGATGTATCAACAGAAATCCACACTTCAAAGCGCTGTGCAATGGCTTCAACAACAGGAATAACACGCTCCAGCTCCTCTTCCACGCTGACGTCCGCAGCGCCGGGGCGTGTAGACTCGCCGCCAATATCCACAATAGTCGCGCCTGCATTGATCATCAGATTGGCGTGCTTGACGGCCTCAATCAGCGTGTTGTGCGTTCCGCCGTCCGAGAACGAGTCTGGCGTGACATTGAGGATGCCCATCACATGAGGATGAGACAGATCGAGCGTGGTGCCCTGGGCATGGAGTTTCATGTCTAAAAAACCCTGATAATTACGTGGTTAAACAGTAAAGAAAAACCCCGGAGCAAGCCCGGGGTTTTAGAAGAAGAACAGGTCATCAACGGTGGATAACTTATTTGTCGCCCAACTGCTCTGACATGGTATTACCGGGGTTCGGCGTACGTGGTTCATCAACCGGACGTGGCGCACGCGGCGTACCATTATTGTCAGAATTATTCGCACCTGGCTCTTCCCAGCCCGCAGGCGGACGTACGTCACGACGCGACATCAGGTCATCAATCTGCGGTGCATCGATGGTCTCATATTTCATCAGAGCATCTTTCATTGCATGCAGGATATCCATGTTGTCATTCAGAAGCTGACGTGCACGATTGTAGTTACGTTCAATCAGCGCTTTCACTTCCTGGTCGATGATACGCGCGGTTTCATCGGACATATGTTTCGCTTTCGCGACGGAACGGCCAAGGAAAACTTCGCCTTCTTCTTCCGCATACAACAGCGGGCCAAGTTTGTCAGAGAAGCCCCATTGAGTGACCATGTTACGCGCCAGGTTCGTTGCGACTTTAATGTCGTTCGACGCACCAGTAGAAACATGTTCCACACCGTAGATAATCTCTTCCGCCAGACGACCGCCGTACAACGTGGAGATCTGACTTTCCAGTTTCTGACGGCTGGCGCTAATTGCATCCCCTTCCGGCAGGAAGAAAGTTACACCCAACGCGCGGCCACGCGGAATAATCGTCACTTTGTGCACCGGATCATGTTCCGGCACCAGACGACCAATAATCGCATGCCCTGCTTCGTGGTATGCAGTCGACTCTTTTTGCGCTTCCGTCATCACCATGGAGCGACGTTCCGCACCCATCATGATTTTGTCTTTCGCTTTTTCGAACTCAACCATCGAAACAACGCGCTTGTTACCGCGTGCGGCAAACAGCGCCGCTTCGTTCACCAGGTTAGCTAAATCTGCACCCGAGAAGCCTGGGGTACCACGCGCAATGATTGCCGCATCAATATCCGGAGAGAGCGGAACACGGCGCATATGCACTTTCAGGATCTGCTCGCGACCACGAACGTCCGGCAGACCGACCACAACCTGACGGTCAAAGCGACCAGGACGCAGTAATGCAGGGTCAAGCACATCCGGGCGGTTAGTTGCGGCGATAACAATAATGCCTTCATTACCTTCAAAGCCATCCATCTCAACCAGCATCTGGTTCAGTGTCTGTTCACGTTCATCGTGACCACCGCCCAGACCTGCGCCACGCTGGCGACCTACGGCATCGATTTCATCAATAAAGATAATGCACGGTGCTGCCTTCTTCGCCTGTTCGAACATGTCACGTACGCGGGAGGCACCCACACCAACGAACATTTCAACGAAATCAGAACCAGAAATCGTGAAGAACGGGACTTTCGCTTCACCGGCGATGGCTTTCGCCAGCAGTGTTTTACCGGTCCCAGGCGGCCCAACCATCAGGACGCCTTTCGGGATTTTACCGCCCAGTTTCTGGAAACGGCTCGGCTCACGTAAGTACTCAACCAGTTCGCCAACTTCTTCTTTCGCTTCGTCGCAACCAGCAACATCGGCGAAAGTGGTTTTGATCTGATCTTCCGTAAGCATCCGCGCCTTGCTCTTACCGAACGACATGGCACCTTTGCCACCGCCGCCCTGCATCTGGCGCATAAAGAAAATCCAGACCCCAATCAACAGCAGCATCGGGAACCAGGAAATGAAGATGTTAGCCAGCAGACTCGGCTCTTCAGGTGGTTCACCCACAACCTTGACGTTTTTCGTCAGCAGGTTGTCGAGCAGTTTTGGATCGTTGACCGGGATGTAAGTCGTGTAACGGTTACTATCTTTCTTGGTAACGTTGATCTCACGTCCGTTGATACGCGCTTCGCGAACCTGGTCCTGGTTGACCTCTTGCAGGAAGGTAGAATAATCCACCTTACGGCCATTAGACTCGCTGGGCCCAAAGCTCTGGAATACTGACATCAGCACGACGGCAATGACCAGCCAGAGTATTAGGTTTTTCGCCATGTCACTCAAGGGATTAACCTCATATTACAACTGTGTTAAAAACAGCGTCAGGATACAACATATCCCGTTTCTTTCAAACCAAAGGCCGAAATCAACGAGGTATCATTTTCGCCCGGTCGCTACAATGTACACTTCGCGAGAACGCGCACGCGAAGAGTCCGGTTTACGCACTTTCACTTTCGTAAACAGGGAGCGAATTTCCGTCAGGTACTCATCGAAACCTTCGCCCTGAAACACCTTCACTAAAAAACTACCGCCAGGCGCCAACACGTCGCGGCACATTTCCAGCGCCAGCTCTACCAGGTACATAGAGCGGGGAATATCTACTGCCGGCGTTCCACTCATGTTCGGCGCCATGTCTGACATGACAACCTGCACTTTACTGTCACCTACGCGATCCAGTAACGCTTTCAGGACTAATTCATCACGAAAATCGCCCTGAAGGAAGTCCACACCGACGATTGGATCCATCGGTAAAAGATCGCAAGCGATAATACGACCGTTGCCCCCGATTTGGGTGACCGCATACTGCGACCATCCACCGGGTGCCGCACCAAGGTCAACAATCGTCATCCCCGGTTTAAAAAGTTTGTCACTTTGCTGTATTTCATCAAGTTTAAACCAGGCACGGGAACGCAACCCTTTTTTCTGCGCCTGTTGAACATATTTATCGCTAAAGTGTTCCTGAAGCCAGCGGCTCGAGCTGGCAGAACGCTTTTTACCTGTCATTTAACTTTCCATCCGGGTTCATCGTCGACATCGATAAATTTCGACGTGCAATTTGGCGATACAGTGGAGATGGCGGTAGAATGAACCGTTTTCAATCCCAACGTAAGCAAAATATACGATGAATCTGAGTACTAAACAAAAACAGCACCTGAAAGGTCTGGCACATCCGCTCAAGCCTGTAGTTATGCTTGGCAATAATGGTTTGACCGAAGGGGTACTGGCCGAGATTGAACAAGCGTTAGAGCACCATGAACTTATCAAGGTGAAGATCGCCTCTGAAGACAGAGAAACTAAGACCTTGATTGTGGAAGCTATCGTTCGCGAAACCGGCGCCTGCAACGTACAGGTCATCGGTAAAACGCTGGTGCTTTATCGCCCAACCGCGGAGCGTAAAATCGCGCTGCCACGCTAAGAATATCCTGAATTGAACACAAGATCTGTGTAAAACGAGGGGTTTCCGCCAGCAGAGGTGCAAAATGCCACGCTCCAGGTGTTGTTGAAAGGCCGCAATGCGGCCTTTTTCTTTTCTTTACAATACGTCAACAATTACTGCAAATGCAGCAATCAGAGATATTCTACTTTGACGATTTCGTATTCGACTTCGCCACCAGGCGTACGGATCACAACCACATCATCCTGCTCTTTGCCCACAAGGCCGCGAGCAATCGGCGAGTTAACGGAAATGAGATTCTGTTTAAAATCAGCTTCATCATCGCCAACAATGCGGTAAGTTTGCTCTTCGTCGTTATCCAGGTTCAGGACTGTGACGGTCGAACCAAAAATCACGCGTCCACTCTTCGGCATCTTCGAAATATCGATAACCTGCGCATTAGACAATTTCGCTTCGATATCTTTGATACGGCCTTCGCAAAAACCTTGCTGTTCGCGCGCCGCATGATATTCCGCGTTCTCTTTCAGGTCGCCATGTTCGCGGGCTTCCGCGATAGCGGCGATAATTTCAGGGCGACGAACGGATTTCAGAAATTCCAGTTCTTCGCGCAATTTTTCAGCACCACGTAAGGTCATCGGAATAGCTTGCATTTGTTATACCTCTTGAACATTCCTGTAAGGAGCAGGTTGTCCTGCCCCGGCAGCTCTCTATCCACCCGATTACAGGCGTATACCGCCGGGCAGAAGCAAAAGAAAACTGACCCGGGGACAAAGCCCCAGGTCAGCAGCAATTTTTCAATTTGATACGTATTTTACCCGGAAGTTCACTATGGGTCATCGTTTACTTTCCGGGTCGATGCGCCGTAGTATGACGGCTTGTTTCCAGGTTCTTAGCGCGAGATTATGCGATTTTCCAGCTTTATCATCGGATTGACCACCAGTATAGCCTTGAATGTTCAGGCTGCGAATGTCGACGAATACATCAATCAGCTCCCGGACGGTGCGAATCTTGCGCTGATGGTGCAAAAAGTTGGCAGCCAGACCCCCGAGATTGATTATCACGGTAAACAAATGGCGCTGCCGGCAAGTACGCAAAAAGTGATCACCGCGCTGGCGGCCCTGCTGCAACTCGGGCCGGATTTTCGCTTCACCACCACGCTGGAAAGCAAGGGTTCCGTCGATAATAGCGTATTAAAAGGTGACTTAATTGCACGATTTGGCGGCGATCCGACACTAAAACGCCAGGATCTGCGCAATATGGTTGCCGCGCTAAAAAAGTCAGGCGTGCAGAAAATCGACGGTAATGTCTTAATCGATACGTCCATTTTCGCCAGCCATGATAAAGCCCCCGGTTGGCCATGGAATGATATGACGCAATGCTTCAGCGCTCCGCCCGCTGCGGCAATTATCGATCGTAACTGCTTTTCAATTTCGCTGTACAGCGCCCAGAAACCTGGCGATTTGGCCTATATTCGCGTGGCGTCATACTACCCGGTGAACATGTTTAGTCAGGTGCGAACGCTGACACGAGGTTCGTCGGATGCCCAGTATTGCGAACTGGATGTGGTGCCGGGCGATCTCAATCGTTTCACGTTAACCGGCTGTCTTCCGCAGAGAGCCGATCCGTTACCACTGGCTTTCGCTATTCAGGATGGCGCCAGCTATGCCGGGGCGATCCTCAAAGATGAACTGAAAGAAGCCGGGATCACGTACACCGGCACCTTACTGCGCCAAACGCAAGAAAATCAACCCGGTACGATCATTGCGAGTAAACAATCCGCCCCGCTGCACGATCTGCTGAAGATCATGCTAAAAAAGTCGGACAATATGATTGCTGATACCGTATTCCGCATGATCGGGCATGCGCGCTTTGGTGTGCCAGGCACATGGCGCGCCGGATCCGATGCGGTACGGCAGATCCTGCGCCAGCAAGCTGGCGTTGACCTTGGCAATACGATCATTGCCGATGGCTCCGGCCTGTCGCGACACAACTTGCTGGCACCGGCCACGATGATGCAGGTGCTTCAATACATTGCGCAGCATGATACGGAACTCAATTTTATCTCAATGCTACCGCTGGCGGGCTACGACGGCTCTCTGCAGTATCGTGCGGGTTTACACCAGGCAGGCGTGGATGGCAAAGTCTCGGCAAAAACGGGCTCGCTGCAAGGTGTTTATAATCTGGCGGGCTTTATCACCACTGCCAGCGGTCAGCGGATGGCCTTTGTACAATATCTGTCCAGTTATGCGGTTGAGCCCGCGGACCAACGTAATCGACGGATCCCGCTGGTACGCTTTGAGAGCCGACTCTATAAAGATATTTATCAGAACAACTAGTAAAAGACCACCTTCTTAGAAGGTGGCTTTTGAGAATGCCCCCTGTAAGGGGGGCTATTGTCACTTTCCGCTTACTACTCTAGCAATTCCATTTGCTGTTCATGTATTTGTTCCGTTTTCTCCTGATGCCTCACATATCGTCTGATAATTTCCTCGTTCACACCGACAGAATCTACAAAGTAGCCACGTGACCAAAAGTGGTTGCCCCATAGCTTCTTTCTTATGTGTGGGAAACGATTGTAGAGTCTGATTGCGCTGCGACCTTTCAGATGCCCCATTAGAGTTGATATCGAGATTTTCGGCGGGACTATTACGACCAGATGTACATGATCTG